>DATCKK010000579.1:0-3882 GCA_036562325.1 Cytophagaceae bacterium
GGCCGGGAGATATTAAGTTATCCCTACAGCATGAGGAAACTATTCAGGGGGTAGTAAGCAACTGTCTTTTTTATGGCCATTATTACGAAGTTACAGTTAAAACTACCCTGCTGGGAACTTTAAGATTTTATCATGAGTCCAAAATTCCCCTCAATAGTAATATTGGCCTCCTGCTTAATCCTTCAACATTTTTGAAATGGTAAAAAGGCTATAAACAGCCCGCTTCTGCATTCAGCCCTTTCAATGGCACTACAGGTGCCTTATAACTAACACGTGCTACAGAACTGCTAAAATGTCCATTTTCAATAAAATATAAAGCCTCTTCCAGCCTGTCCTCTTCTTTATTTCCAAAGTCCTTAGTAACATCATCCAACCGATTGGCATCCACATTAATGCCATTAAAGTAATCCGATTGTCCCTGTGCATTAACTATTTTGAAAGTAATCGGAACCATAGTAAAGCCCTTATAGCTTTGAGCATACATACCTACCGGCTTACCGTGTGTTTTATCACCAATAAGTTTAACTTCTATATAAGGCTTTAAACCATTAATAATTATTTCGCTGGCAGAAGCAGTTCCTGAACCGGAAATAATAAATACTCTGTTTAAAGATAATCCGTTTGCTTTGCCCTTAATGGTGTCGGAATAATTATGCAATGCCTGTTTATTATTATGAGTATAGGTAGATAATATTTGTCCATTGGCCTTATCCCCTACTATCAATCCGGCTAAATGATTAGCCACATCCACCCTTCCACCTCCATTATACCTAAGGTCAAGAACAAGCTCATCTACACCATTAGATTTAAAATAACTAAATGCATTGTCCAATTCTGCAACTGAGGTTTCCAGGAAACTACTAAATACTAAGTAGCCTACATTTTTTCCTGCATGAGGAATTATTTGCTTGTGCAAAACGGTATTTAAGGTAAACTCTGCTTTACTAACATTTATGTTTCGCACTGCACCTGTTGTATCTTCAATCTCAAATGTATTCGATTCCTTATTCAGCTCATTATTGATCGTACCATTGCTTATTAATTGCCCTACGGGGGTATTATTCACTTTAAGTATCTTAGTAGCTCTTGTAACCCCAGCCTTACCCATAGGTGAATTGGCATACACCATGCTAACCCTTAATTCATTATTCCCGGTTAGTACTACATTATATCCATAGCTTTTAAACTGGCCTTGTTCAAATAGTTTTTGAAATTCTTCCGTTGTAGTTACATAACTCCAACGGTCATAAACTTTATATTTAACTACCTCCAATAATTCGGAAGGTGAACTATAGGAAGAAGGATTAACGGCTGGAATATTTTCATTCCATAGATACCACTCCTTTAAATAAGTATAAAAATAGTTATTTGACTCATGATTGGGTGGCGGTACAGGATTATCTTTCTTACAAGAAGTAATTCCTGCCCAAAATAGAATAGCCAATAATCGGTAGAGAAAACTCTTAGTCATCACAACGTTTTTTTTTCTGACACTAACGAAGTTATAAAACTTTTATTCTATTTACTAAAAAAATAACCCCTCAGCTCACCAGCCGAAGGGTTAAGGAAATCAAAAGAAAAAATTATTTTACCAAAACTCAGGGCATCTTACCCCTGGCTTTCCAAAATAGTAAGTAACAAAGATTTCATGGCTGGCTGCCCTGAATTTCTCCACATGCATCCAGGGTATATCATAAGAGTAGCCTATAGCAAGCATCTCTTTTAACTTTAACCCGGCTAGTACCACTACACTTTTATTCGTCCTATAGGACAATCCTGCCCAATACATATTATATAATCTCAATTTGGCATTGATATCTACCTGAAAAGGTGCTGCGTGAGTAGCCTTAAGTAAAAACGACGGAATAACCTCCAGGTCTCTGTTTATTCGATGTCGGTACCCTGATGTTAAGTAATAGTTATTAAAGGCAAAGCCCGAAAAAGATAATAAGTCATTACCCGAAATTCCTAAATACACATTATCACTATAGATCCATGAACCAAAACCACCATCTAATGACAACTCATTTTTCAGGCTACTCACTCTCGGATCATTTTCAATGAAGGTAGTCATTTCATTTTTATTAAATATATATTGGCGTACTCCTCCATACATACCAAAAGAAGCTTTGATCTTCTGAGTAAAACTCATGTGATAAGTATAACTTACGTTAGCTCCAAACTCCTGAATCGGGCCATATTTATCCGAAAAAATATAACCTCCCAAAGCATGATATGGCTTATCTTTTTTATTGTAACGAGGGCCTTTTTTATTTAAAGGGCTGTGAATAGATGCATAAATAGTCTTTGGCGCTCCTTCAAAATATACCCATTGATTTCTATAACCTACCGATGCTTCAATTTGGTCGTTTATACCGGCAACGCCCGGGTTAATCAGATAGGTATTGAACATATATTGAGAAAAAAGAGCATGTTGTGCTTTAGCAGCCCCCACCAGTCCTGTTATAGCTATAAATATTATTAGGATAAACTTTTTCATTGATTTCCAGATTTTTTGTTTTTACCTGATTGTAAGATAATGCAGGGAATCCTGCATTATCTTCTATCTTATAAGTGTCAAACTTCCTTTATACACGCCGGTATTACCACCCGACTCACTATCCTTATTCAATATGATTACGTAATAATAAACCCCTTCTTCGCATTGCTTACCATTTACGGTACCATCCCATTCTTCTACATAACCATTGGTAGACTCATATACATATTCTCCCCATCGGTTGAATATTTGTACTTTCGCGTTCGGATAGTTATGCATATTCGGAATGTGCCATGTATCGTTTACCCCATCACCATTAGGTGTAAAAGTGTTGGTAAGTTTAATGGAACAATCATTCATTACTATGTTCACCACAGTATCTCCTATTTGACAAGAATTGTAGTAAGCTTCAATCCTTACAGGGTGAATACCCATACTAGTGAACATATGCGTAAGATCAGGCACATTGCTGCTTGTATAATAAGCAGAAGAACCAATGGTCCATACAAATACTTCTACCGGTTGATCTCCCTGTAAAACAACAGGTGTTAAAGTAGAGGTATAATCAGCACAGCTGTCTGAAGTTCTGACACCAAGTGAAACAAACTTAATTACTTTAATCTCTGTACTTACAGGAGCTACATTACCGCAAATATTATGAGCCACAGTCACTGTATAGGTAGCATCTTCCGTTGCGTTAACTAAAAGTGTATCATTTGTTTCAAAAGGAAGTACTTCACCGTTCTTTTCCCATATATAGGAAGAATTACTGAACACTCCAGGAGTTAATATTATAGGTGTACCCGGACACACATCTACAAACTGAGGTGGAAGCACAGGAAGCGGTAATTGATGTACTGTCAATCTCGCTACAGAAGAAACATCCACCACAGAAGCCCCACAAATACTGGTTACAACACATCTATATTCCTTCTGATCCATAACTTCGGTAACACCGGTCAATGTAAGTGTACCAGTGTTGACACCAGAGTATACGGGGTCATTTACATCAATATTCTCAAATTGTCCTGCTGCATTTCTAACCTGCCACTGGTAACCGATAGTAGCAGCATTGGCTATCACACTGAAAGAAGCAGTACCTCCCGGACAAGCACCATCATCCTGAGGATTATTAATAATCTCGGGCCTTGGATTAACTGTTACTACAAGGTTACCATCAACAACCGGGCAATTCAAAGGATTCAGTGGAGAAACAACATACGTCACGTTAACAGGATGATCCATAGTATTATTCAATACCTCATCAATCCTATTACCTTGTCCCTGAGTTGCCGGATTACTTATACCTGCTACAGCCTGTCTTGTCCAGATAAAGTCTGTAATATTGCCTACGCTCTGAATATCATAACTAAATAAAGAAC
>DATCKK010000360.1:0-13008 GCA_036562325.1 Cytophagaceae bacterium
GACAACCTTTATCCTGAATTAAAAATACAATTATTTTTAGAAAACATTCCAAAATGAAACTCAAATTCCATTAATTAAGTTAGATTGTCAGTTGAAATCTGATTTTTCCAATTTGATAATTTTCAATGCCTTCAATAAATAAGAATAATCAAAGCCCGAAAAAGGAAAATTTAGGAAAAGTGAGCCTGAAAGACCGATTCCGTGCCCTGAAAAATATACCTACATTTTTAAAGATGATTTGGAAGGTAAGCCCGGTGATGGCCGCTTCTACATTATCACTCAGAATAGTAAAGTCAGTTTTGCCTGTTGTAATTTTGTATGTTGGAAAACTGATATTGGATGAAGTCATCCGGCTGACAACAAGTGCGGAAAAAGAGTATGCCTTACTCATTACTTATCTTCTCATCGAGTTGGGGCTTACTGTGGTTATGCATTTTGCAGGCAGGGCGGTTACTTTATTGGATAGTTTATTAAGTGATCTCTATGCCAATGCAACGTCTGTAGTGATTATGAAGCACGCAGCCCGGATGGATATGGATCAGTTTGAAGACTCACAGTTTTATGATAAACTGGAAAGAGCCAGAAGGCAGACATTGGGCAGGTCGGTACTAATGTCGCAGTTATTCAGCCAGGTGGAAGATATTATTTCAGTACTATTTTTCTCAGTGGGACTGGCAACTTTTAATCCATGGTTGATATTGCTTTTGATAGTGGCAGTGCTTCCTTCTTTTCTTTCAGAAGTACATTTTAATGAACGCTCTTATTCGCTTATACATAGCTGGACACCGGAACGGAGAGAGCTTGATTACCTTCGGTACATTGGTGCAAGTGATGAAACTGCCAAGGAAGTAAAAATATTTGGACTATCGGATTTTCTTATTAATCGCTTTTCAACACTTGCCAACCTATATTATTCGAATAATAAAAAGCTTGCTGTAAAACGTGCCGCCTGGGGTGGGTTATTAGGTATCGTTGCTACTCTTGGCTATTATACTGCCTATGGGTACATCATTTTTCAGGCTGTCACCGGAATTCTGACCATAGGTACATTAACCTTTCTGGCAGGTTCGTTTATGAAAATGCGCTCTTTACTGGAAGGTATCTTATCCCGGTTTTCTTCTGTTGCAGAAGGTGCATTATATCTACAGGATTTGTTTGACTTTCTAAAACTGCAACCCAAATTAACCGCTCCTTCCCGAAGCAGGCCGGTACCGGTGCCGATCAGGAAAGGCTTTGAATTTGAAAATGTAGGATTTAAATATATAAACTCGGATAAATGGGCATTGCGTAATTTAAACTTTACACTTAAGGCAGGAGAGAAGCTCGCTCTGGTGGGTGAGAATGGCGCAGGAAAAACTACTTTGGTAAAACTGCTTTCAAGATTGTATGAGCCTACTGAAGGCCGGATTTTACTTGATGGAGTTGATTTGAAAGAGTATAATCCGGAAGACATCCGAAAAAACATAGGAGTGATATTTCAGGATTATGTAAGGTTTCAGATGTCTGCATCCAACAATATTGCAGTTGGGAGAATTGAAGAGGAAGATGATTATGAAAAGATAGAAAACTCAGCACGTTTAAGCCTTGCTGATGAGGTGATAGAGTCTCTTCCGAACAGGTATCAACAGGTGTTGGGAAAACGGTTTCCTACCGGGATAGAACTTTCCGGAGGGCAATGGCAAAAGATAGCTCTGGCGAGAGCTTATATGAGAGATGCACAGGTGTTAATATTGGATGAACCAACAGCCGCGCTGGATGCGAGAGCAGAGCATGAAGTGTTCCAGAGATTTGCAGAGCTTACCAAAGGAAAAACGGCTGTGCTGATATCTCACCGGTTTTCAACAGTAAGAATGGCAGACCGGATACTGGTAATAGAAAACGGCAGCATGGTAGAATTAGGTGAACATACAGAACTGATGGAAATGAATGGAAGGTACGCGGAGTTGTTTAACCTTCAGGCAAGAGGTTATAAGTAGTTTTTAGTCTATATTTTAACCCATTAACTTATATTTTGTTGTTACTTATTTAATTTACTGAAGTTATCTGCACTTATATTTTAAAGGATTTACGATTTTCAAAAAGTCAGCATTGTCTCTTTTAAAAGTATTGGGAGAAACACATTTTCTCTGTTGAGAAAAAAGCAGGGTAAGTGGTTATCCTAAAAAGTATTTTTACGTAAGAGAGTTTTATGATTTAACGAGTTGAATCTTAAATTTTTTGATGAAAAAACGATCATGGTTGTTTCCTGAATATCTTTGGATAAATTTAAGTGGTGAATAAATTAATAGTAACTATTTTTAATATTAGCCAAAGTTAACTTTCATTCAGCTAAGGGATAAGGATACTTTCACAATTTTACTATTAAAATTTATATCTATGAGCCTTGAAAAAGAACGCCTTGAGAAGTGCAGGGCTGGTATACCCTGGAAAAAATGGGGGCCTTATTTGACCGAAAGGCAGTGGGGAACAGTGAGGGAAGATTATAGTCCTACCGGATCTGCATGGGAGTTTATTTCGCATGATGCAGCCAGAAGTAAGGCATATCGATGGGGCGAGGAAGGTATAGCCGGTATAAGTGATGATAAGCAGTTTCTGTGTTTTTCTTTGGCTTTTTGGAATGGTAAAGATCCCATTATCAAAGAAAGGATGTTTGGACTTACCGGGAATGAAGGAAATCATGGAGAAGACCCGAAAGAGTATTGGTACTATCTGGATAACACGCCAACACATTCTTATATGAAGATGTTGTACAAGTATCCGCAAAATGAATTTCCTTATTCAAAACTTGTACACGAAAACCAACGAAGAAGCCGGTTTGATCCGGAGTATGAATTAGTAGATACAGGAATATTTAGTAATAATCAATACTTCGATATATTCGTCGAATATGCCAAAGCTGATACGGAAGATATACTTATTAAGATAACTGTACAAAACCGTAATAAAGACAAAGCTTTTTTAAATGTACTTCCAACTGTATGGTTTCGCAATACCTGGTCATGGAATCCGAAAGAAGTAAAACCTTCCATGAAGGCAATAGCTGAGAATGCTATTAAAATACAGCATCCCAAATTGGGCCAATACTATTTGTATTGCGACGGTGATACACAGCTTTTATTCTGCGATAATGAAACCAATTATCAGCGATTATATAATGTAAATAATCCTACCCGGTATTGCAAAGATGGAATCAATGAGTTTATAGTGCATAGTAACGCCGGGGCAATTAACCTGGAAGAACAGGGTACCAAAGCAGCAGCCAATTACTATATAGCGGTGGAAGGAGAGAGTGAAGAGGTTATCCGCTTACGATTAACCTCTTCATCTATGGATATGCCATTCTCTAATTTTTATTCCTTGTTTAGAGAAAGGAAGCTGGAGGCAGATGAGTTCTACAAGGAAATTCAACAAGGCAATGACGATGAAGATTTAAAAAATATACAAAGGCAGGCTTTTGCTGGTATGCTGTGGGGGAAGCAGTTTTATTATTTTAACGTTGCCCAGTGGCTGGATGGAGATCCGGGGCAATGCCCTCCTCCGGAAGAGCGAAAGCATGGACGTAATTCTCACTGGAGACATCTGGATAATGCAGATATAATATCTATGCCTGATAAGTGGGAATATCCGTGGTATGCAGCGTGGGACTCTGCTTTTCATTGTGTGCCTCTGGCACGTATAGATGTTGATTTTGCCAAAGATCAGTTGTTGTTATTTCTTAAAGAATGGTATATGCATCCCAATGGCCAGATACCGGCTTATGAATGGAATTTCGGCGACGTGAATCCTCCGGTGCATGCGTGGGCTACATTACGTGTATATCAGATTGACAAGAAGATGCGTGGAGGTGTAGGGGATACGGACTTTCTGGAAAAAGCATTTCATAAGTTGTTACTTAACTTTACGTGGTGGGTCAATCAGAAAGATGCAGAAGGTAATAATATATTTGAAGGAGGTTTCCTTGGCCTGGACAACATTGGAGTCTTTGACCGAAGTAGACCTTTGCCTACCGGTGGCCACATCGAACAGGCAGACGGTACAAGCTGGATGGCTATGTATTCATTGAATATGCTTCGTATTTCTCTTGAGTTAGCCGTATATAAAAGCATTAATTATCAGGAAACAGCAAGCAAGTTTTTGGAGCATTTCCTTTATATTGCAGGAGCGATGAATAACATAGGAGGTACCAATGTAGGGCTGTGGGATGATGAAGATAACTTTTACTATGATATACTTCACCTACCGCATGGAGGCTCCACTCGTCTTAAAGTTAGATCTATGGTTGGGCTTATTCCTTTATTTGCCGTAGAGAATTTGAAGATGGAAGCTTTGGAGAAGCTGCCTTATTTCAGGTCAAGGCTTGATTATTTTATGGAGCAACGTCCTGACCTGGCTAGTCTTGTAGCACGTTGGGTAGAGCCCGGAGTGGGAGAGAGCCGTTTGCTTTCTTTATTAAGAGGATATCGAATGAAAATGATCTTGCAGAGAATGCTGGATGAAACGGAGTTCTTGTCTGATTATGGTATCAGAGCTTTAAGCAAGTATCATAAAGACCATCCTTATCATTATCATTTTAACGGAACAACTTTTACAGTGGCCTATCTTCCCGGTGAGTCTGACTCGGGACTGTTTGGAGGGAACTCCAATTGGAGAGGCCCTATCTGGTTTCCGGTTAATTATCTTATCATTGAGTCTCTTCTTAAATTTTACAATTATTATGGAGATGACTTTAAGATTGAATACCCTTCGAATTCAGGAACATTTATAACCATTAAAGAAGTAGCAGCAGAGATAAGCAAGCGGCTGATGAGAATATTTATGAAAGACGAAAACGGAAACCGCCCTGTATACAATAATCATCCTAAGCTTCAGAGTGATCCTTATTTTAGAGATTATCTGTTATTTTATGAATACTTTCACGGAGATAATGGTTCGGGCATAGGCGCCAATCATCAAACCGGATGGACAGGGTTGATTGCCGATATGATTCATAAGTTTCACGATTAAAGAAAGTTATAAATCTTAATGGCTTTTCCTGGAAGGTTTCTGTAATGAGTGCAGGAACCTTTTTTCGTTTCAATGAATTTTTTAAAGTTTTATTATTGTTTAACTTAGGGCTTCCGTAACAGAAAAATTGAACTATTTGGTAAGTATATCGATTTGATTGTAATCTGATCAAGTTAGTTCAATTCAGAAGGAATTAGCAGAAAAGACTTATTTTTCTTCAAAGAAATATTGATAATGCGAAAATATTTTCAATATCTGACAGTATGTTTTTTATTGGTAACAGCCTGTAGCGATAAAGATAGAAAGCAGCAGGAAGACGATATATTAAAAATTGATACTATACAAACCCGGTTCCCTCAGATTGATTCTCTGGTAATTAGTAATGCTCCGGAAGATCTGGAGAAAGCAAAGAAAATAGAAGAGTTAGTTCAAAAAGAATATAATCGCCGTGCTTTTAATGGAACTGTTTTGGTAGTTAACAAAGGTAAGGTGATATATGCTTCCGCCAAAGGTAAAGCCAACTTTAACACACAAACAGACCTTACTATTCATTCTTCCTTTCACCTGGCATCGGTGTCGAAGCAATTTACAGCAATGGCCATCATGATGTTGAAAGAGCAGGGAAAGCTGGACTACGATGACGATATAACCAAATACCTTTCTGAAATACCTTATAAAGGAATTACCATTCGCAATTTATTAAATCATACTTCCGGGCTGCCCAATATACTCAACTATGTACCTCATTATTTAAGTTATTGGGACTCTTGTAAAATAGCCAGAAATGCAGACCTTCCTTATATATTGCAAACCACTAAGCCCAGAATACAATATCACCCAAATCAAAGATTCAGTTATAACAATACGGGATATGTTCTTCTGGCTGTATTGGTAGAGACCATTGCGCAAATGCCTTATGAAGAGTTTATAGAAAAAAATATATTCAAGCCTTTGAATATGACAAACTCTTGCGTCTATAATATTACCGATGAAAGTAAGTTGACCAACAGAGCTTATGGTTATACTACTTATCGGGGCAGGTATGTATTGAATGAAGATGATATAAGAAATGGATTTGTGGGAGAAAAAGGTATTTACTCCTCTGTGGTAGACTTATACAAATGGGACAGGGCTCTGAATACGGAATTGTTGGTAAGTAAAGAAACTCTGGAGGAAGCGTTTAGCTATTCCACTGTTAAGAACGGAAGAAAAATCAATTATGGATTTGGTTGGAGAAAATCGAAAAAAGAAGAACAGATAGTATATCACTTCGGGCATTGGAGAGCTTTCAATTCATTATTGTTAAAGTTTACCAAAGATGATAATACCATTATTCTATTAAATAACACCGGCAGCAGAAGGATCAAAAAAATAGCAAGAGATATTATAAATGTGCTTTATGAAAATGAAAAAGAGGTGCCTGAGTTTTAATTATTCGTATCATCCCGCTTCCTTAAATTTATTTTATGGTCATTGAATAATTGTTGAATAGTATCGGGCTATTTTTAATATTTGTTTCCTTTTTCATATTCAGTATTTTTAGCAGTTAAAATTTCCGGTAATGAAAAACAATCAATCCCCATTAACCTATCTTGCCCTTGGCGATTCCTATACTATAGGAGAAGGAGTGGAGCAGGTACATTCTTTCCCATTTCAGTTAACCTTACGATTAAGACAAAAAGGATTACCTGTAGAGTTCCCTGAAGTAGTGGCTACAACAGGGTGGACAACCGGTGAATTGCTAAATGCACTTGAAAAGAAAAAGCTGGATACAAAATTTAATATAGTAACCTTACTCATAGGTGTGAATAATCAATACCGGGGTTACTCTAAAGAACAGTATAGAGAAGAATTTTTTACATTGGTACGAAAGGCCATAGCGTATTCATTGCATGGTGCTTCTCATGTTTTCGTATTAAGTATTCCCGACTGGGGCGTTACTCCCTTTGCAGAAGGAAGGGACAGAGATGTAATTCGCAGGGAGATTAATGAATTTAATCAAATCAATTGGGAAGAAGCATCGAGAGCAGGGGTTAACTATACGGATATAACGGCTATTTCCAGACAAGTACCTTTGTATCCTTCATGGCTTACTCACGATCAACTGCATCCGAGTGGAGAAATGTATGAGCAGTGGGTAGAGAAATTATTGCCACTTGTTCTAAAGTCAGTGGAGCAATAAAAATTTAGTCAGGACATATAGATTAAAAGGTAATCGGGGATAATCGGTTTCCTGCCTTTGGGGAAATACTTAAATAAACAGGATAACGTTAATGATTATAGATTAATAGTATTTGTATTTTTTGATTCGCCTACTTTGGGGCTGTATGCTTTTCATTTTAAAGTTCATTTAAGGGGGAAGGGGAAAAGTTATTTTATGATATAATTTTTCCTTTTTTCGTTATTTTTTTCGTAAAACAATTAGCTGTCAGTCAGACTTACTTAAAAAAGTAGCAAATTCTAACTGCGGAAAAATTTACTCAGGGAAAGGGACAAATGCCAGGCAGAGTTTTAGCAGCGGTATTTCAATTTTTAGGGATGATTTTCCTGATCTCCCTGAACTATCAGGCTATTGCTCAAGCCAATTCAGATCAGGAGGTTTCGGGAAGAGTGAGGGTCGGTACGGTGGTATTTTCCACTAAGGATACTATCATAAATGGGGTAGATACTAATATTGTCCGGAAGAATATTGTCCTCTATGAAAAAGATACCATGATGACTCTATTTGACCTGGTTATAGTCGGGCAGGACTCCTTATTGATTTCCAGAGACACAATGATTACCAAAATAGATACCATTGTCACAGCGGTAGACACGGTAAGGAGTTATAATGAAATAGTTTTCACGGAAATCAGGGAGTTTTCGGAGCGGAAGAATATATTCAGCCGGTTGTTAAAAAATATTCTTGTATTTGATAAGAAAGAAAACATTCCAATTCCTCAGGCACCTACTCAATCCAGTGATCAGGTTTTTGATCCTTACAAGGATAAAACGATTCGGAATATAAAAATAGTGGCGTATAATGCCTTTGGTTATTCCGTGAGAGATCCGGGGAAGAAGCCTGTGTCTTTTATTGAAAAAGCCGGGAATGCAGTACACATAAAAACGCATCGTTACCTTATACGAAACCGCCTGTTGTTTTCAGAAGGAGATAAAGTAAGTACTGTAGAAATAGCAGAAACAGAGCGATTGCTTCGTCAAACCAATTTTATCTATGATGCCAATATTGTAATAAAAGAAATAGAAAACTCACCGGACTCTGTAGATATCGTTGTATATACCCAGGATGTTTGGAGTATTAATGGAGGGGCTTCCGGCGATCCTGCCAGAAACAGCTATGATTTTGATATCAGAGATGTAAACTTTATTGGGTTGGGACATCAGTTTGAAAATAAGTTGAGGTTAAGTGAGAGTGTGCCTAAAGGATATAATTTTCTTAGTAGTTACAATATCAGTAATATTTATAAAACATTTATAGGAGCTAATTTTCTTTATGGATATGAATATGGATTAAAGAGGTATGGCTTTGGCCTAAACCGTGATTTTATAAGCCCTGCGATTAAATGGGCAGGGGGATATAATATGTATTGGTATGAGTATTCTCCCAGTGTACAGATAAATGACTCTGTAAGCATTATCTCTTATGCTAAATATTTTCAACAGGATATATGGCTCGGGTATAGTTTGAGTTCATTGTTTAAATGGCAATCGGAACGAAACCGATGGATAGCTTCCGGAAGACTTGTCCGAACAAGGTATCAGGATAAACCTTCTTTTGCTCAGGCTGAAAATTATTTTTATAACTCTGATTTTTATTTATTCAGCATAGGACATATATACAGGCGGTTTTATAAAGATAGTTATATTTTCCGACTCGGAAGGACAGAGGATATTACCGAAGGCAATATGATAGCATTTACTTCCGGAATTGAATATACGCCAAGAGGCCCCCGGCAATATGTGGGATTAAGCGCTGCTTACAGCAAGTATAACAGCCGATATGGATATTTGTTTACCAACTTACAGGTAGGTACATTTATCTATAACAAAACATGGCAGGAAGGAGTAATTACATTCAAATCCCTTTATTTTACTCCAATAATTAATCTTTCCCGATGGAAGTGGCGACAATATCTGAGTGTACGATTTACTAATGGGTTGAATCAGAAAGAAGGTGCGTTGGTAAACATTAACAAAGATAATGGTATACGTGGTATAAACTCACCAGCACTTTCAGGCAGGCATAAATTGGTGTTGAATTATGAAACTAACATTTTCCCTCCGTTTAATATTCTCGGTTTTAGAATGGGCTTGGTGTTTTTTACAGATTTGGGTTGGGTAAGTACCCGGCCTGTTTTAATCACCAAATCAAGTTTTTTCCCGGCTTATGGAGTGGGATTCAGAATTAAAAATGAACATCTGGTCTTCAATACCATTCAGGTTCTGTTGGGTTATTATCCTAAGGCACATCTGTTGGGAATGCAGAACTGGCAACTTTTTGAGCGAAGCGGGTTCTTTTATAAATTTAATGATTTTCAATATTCGCGGCCTTCGGTTATACCATTTGATTAATCCACGACTAATAGATCACAACCATTACTTAGGGTATTGTTTTTTAAAGCTTGCTTTGTCCCAGTTGGCAAGGCCGGCAGCGGCGTTATAAGTGGAATGTAGAAATTCTAACAATACCTCAGCGGGGGCAGCAGCTTTTTGAACATCTTTGTATGGAAGAATAAATTCTTTCAGGTCATTATGATAAAAAGCGGCTTGAGGCTTTACAGGTGCAGTTGGGAAGCCTTTTGGCTCAGGATAAATATAACTGTAATAAGCCGCATAGGGAAGCGAATCACCACCAGGCCAAAAGCCACAACTATATACTTCGTGCGAATAAGCTTCCTGGGCAACCCAGTCCGGAAGGTTGGGTACTCCTCCCGGATGTAATGGCGCTGCGCGTCCCGAAAAACGTGAAACAGCCAAATCAAAACCTCCCCAAAAAAAATGAACAGGGCTGGATTTGCCGATAAATTCAGACCTGAATTCGGTGAAGATATTATTCGTATTTAATAAAGCCATATGTAAGGCTTGTGCTATTTCGGGAATGTAAGTTCGGTGCTGGATGTCTTTGGGGAAAGGAATGGGATCTGCTAATTCATTCGCGATAGGGTATATTTTTATATCAATATCAAATGATTTTAAACAAGAAAACAAGTTGTTATAACAATCAGCCACGGAAAGAGATCGCAAGTCATAATTTCTTTCTTCGTTCAGATTGGTACTGATCTGAAGCTGATGTTTTAAAAAATCTATATTAATCTGAAAGTATTTTCCATTGAAAGGAAGTACACCGGTTGTAAGGCCAGAAGGTGTGACGGTTAAAGTAACGTGCCATGAATGGTTAATCCAGGGCAGGGTGGCCAATTTTACTTTCCCGATAATTTGAGTCCACAGGTGTATAGTGTTGTACGTTTCTTTTCCTTCTGTATATGATAGTTCCGGCCAGAATCGATTATTCATAGTTTGTATGATGATGTGTAAAGTTTAGCTGAAGCTCTCATAATCATTTATTCCAGCATTGCTTTGTTCTAAACTTTACTGTGTTTTATAGAATAGACAACATTCTAATTTATAGATTGTTTAGTAGCTGTAAATCAGTGGTTTGATTTTGAAGTTGTTTGCATACCACCCGGGACAAGATTTTTTTAAAAATTAACTAAATGTTCAGGTTGCATTATGTAACCATATTTTTCATATTTCGTGTTTATCAAAATAATATTAATGAACCCTACAAAGATCCTATGAAATTTGAAGTAATAGATTTATGTATAATAGGTGCTTATTTCCTTTTAGTATTTATCGTAGGATTTTACTACTCCAGAAAAGAAAAGACTTCTACAGATTACTTTCTTGCAGGACGCCATATTAAATGGTATGCTATTGGTGCTGCACTTTTTGCCTCTAATATTTCCAGCGAACATTTTATTGGACTTTCCGGTACAGGATATAACACCGGGTTGGCGGTAGGGATGTTTGAATGGAGTGCCTGTTTTGTGGTATTGATACTAGGCTGGGTGTTTGTACCCTTTTACCTGAAGTCAGGAGTGTTTACCATGCCTGAGTTTTTGGAGCGAAGGTATAATGAAAAATGCCGTTGGTTTCTTACTTCCATATCTATTGTTGCTTATGTACTAACCAAAATTTCTGTTACACTGCTGGCAGGTGGTATAGTGCTGAATGCTGTCATGGGCTGGGACCTTTATACTTCAGCAATAGTGATGGTTATCGCTACCGGTATTTATACCGTAGCCGGGGGATTAAGTGCGGTAATTTATACTGAGGTACTTCAGACAATCATTTTGATCGCAGGAGCAATAATATTAACGATACTTGGGATGAATGAGGTGGGGGGGACTACCGCCCTGTTTGAAAAAGCACCTGAAGGTTTTTTCTCTTTATTCAAGCCTGCTGACCACCCAGAGTTTCCATGGCCGGGAATGATATTTGGAACTCTGGTTACAGGTATATGGTATTGGTGTACCGATCAGTTTATTGTACAAAGGGTGTTAAGTGCCAAGAACATTGACCATGCCCGTTCGGGAAGTATATTTGCCGGCTTTTTAAAATTGCTTCCGGTGTTCATACTGATCATCCCAGGTATCATAGCAAGAGTGTTGTATCCGAATATACCTCCCAATGAAGCCTATCCTGCCATTATAACCAACCTTTTGCCGGCAGGTATCAGAGGAGTTGTAGTAGCCAGTGTTATGGCTGCGCTCATGTCTTCTCTGGCTTCCTGTTTTAACAGTAGTTCTACTTTATTTACCATAGATGTATATAAAAAATGGTATCCCCATGCGAATGAATTTGTGCTGGTAAACATTGGACGGATAGCTACCTTCGTACTGGTAATTTTTGGAATTATCTGGGTGTCGTTCATAAACTCCATCTCCGACCAGCTCTATGTGTACATGCAAACTATACAAGCATACATAGCACCGCCTGTTACGGTTATATTTTTATTGGGAGTGTTGTGGGCAAGAGGTACGGGCAATGCCGCCTATATAACTCTGGTAGCAGGATTTGCCATCGGAGTATTTCGGTTTGCACTTGAAATCATAAATAAAAATTATGTATTGGCACCAGGACTGCTTAAATCTATTGCCGAAATAAACTTCCTTTATTTTGCCATGATCATTTTTGTCATATGTGTATTATTGTTTGTTGTAGTCAGTCTTTTATCTCCCCAGCCTGCTGCGAGTCAGGTAAAAGGGCTTACCTATAAGTTTGCCAATGATATAGTTATAGATAGAGAATATAAAAGAGATCATAGAACCCATTATAAGCTTAATGTTATATTTTCAGTATGCCTGGTAGTGATTATCTTATATCTGTACTATCTGTTTTTTTAATTTCGAATCGATAATCCTTGCACACTGATTCATCCTTGACGGAAATTTTTGGGATGAAAAAACATTTTTGTTGATATGATCTTTTTATATTTATCAAAAATAATTATCCCATGACTATACAAGCGATCAATCCTGTTGATAATAGCATTGTAAAGGAATATACAATGCATACGGCTGAAGAAATTGGAGAAATTCTGAAAGCTTCGGATAAAGCTTTTGGCAGTTGGAGAAAAGTATCATTAAGTGAAAGAGCAGCCTTGATGCGGAAAGCCGGTGATTATCTTCGGGATAATAAGAAGGAGTTTGGAACTCTTATGGTAAGGGAAATGGGGAAGCCAATCAGGCAAGCAATAGGGGAGGTAGAGAAATGTGCGTGGGTATGTGATTTTTATGCAGATAATGCCGGTGAATTTTTAAAGGATGAGCCTGTCGAATCCGATGCCTCGGAAAGCCTGGTGGTGTATGAGCCTCTTGGGACAATATTGGCTGTTATGCCCTGGAACTTCCCGTTCTGGCAGGTTTTTCGGTTTGCAGCTCCAGCCCTGATGGCCGGGAACACAGCAGTGTTAAAGCATGCATCTAATGTTCCTGGTTGTGC
>DATCKK010000375.1:0-5046 GCA_036562325.1 Cytophagaceae bacterium
CTCCCTACTATACCGGCTTACATTAATAACATCTTTTATAATCTGATAAGTAACGGGATTAAGTTCCGAAAAAAAGATGTGAATCCTGTAATAGAAATTTATACCAGGCTTCAGAATAACATCCCAATGATACTTTTTAAGGACAATGGAATTGGTATCAACCTCAAAAAACACGGAGATAAACTGTTTCAACCTTATAAAAGATTTGAATTAAGTACCCAGGGAAAAGGACTGGGACTACACATCACAAGGACGCAGATAGAAGCCATGGGCGGGCACATTGAAATAGAAAGCGAACCGGGAAAGGGTACAACATTTAAGGTTCATTTTCCAATAACCAATGAAAAACATACTACAACAAACCCTGAAAACAAAGAAGTAATGGAATAGTCCCGGACTACTAAAATAGCAAAATTGTTTCTCCCGCTGATTTTTTGAGCTTCATTTTGAAGGCATTAATATGCTTCTTCCTTATTACACTAATAACCTAAATATCAATGTATTATAAATTCTGTCCTAATATTGTCCGGACAAACTTTCCCTCAAAGTCCTACTATTGTCCAAATACATTTTTCGGCTCTATACCTGATAATGACCTACCTTACACATAAAATAATTCATATTATTTATAAAATTCATACCAATATGAAACAAACCAAACCCACTACCCCAAAATGTATAACAACCTCAAATATATCCCTGATAAAAAGGTTGTTTGTGATCATCCCTCTGCTTTTAGGGTTTCTCTCACAGAATTATGCCCAAACTATAATGTTTGACGATTTTACCTACTCGGGAGTTAATGACCCGCAACTCTCCGCTTTTAATAAATGGAGTATTGTAAGCGGAACCAACGGTCCTCCAAGTAATGCTCAATACAGCCGGGACAATGTGAAATTCATTACAGACCCTGCCAATCCGAATAACCGGATTATGACTTTGAGCACTACCGTAAACGGTACTACTAAAGCGACTACCCATTCAAGAATTGAAACTTCCGGTTTCGAATACTTCGAAGGTACTTATGCTGCAAGGGTATATTTTTCTGAAACACCTTATCAATATAAAGATGCCAACATCCAAACCTTTTATACTATTGTAAGCCATTTGTTGGGAAATGACGGATCGCGGTACAGCGAAATAGACTTTGAATACATGGCCGCTGACAAATGGGGTACTGCTACCGATAAACAGGTTATGTACATGACCTCCTGGAATCGTTACATTCCGGAGCCATGGCAAGCCTGGAAAAATTATTTTGTTTCCCAGAAGTCCTGGGAAGGCTGGCACACTTGTATATTTTCTGCGACCAACGGCAAAGACGTTAAATTCTGGATCGACGGCCAATACTTTGGAGCAATGTCGGTAACAGATAACGATGGTAGCTCTGTATATCCCCGCTCCAATATGCAGGTAGCATTTGCCAACTGGATCTGGAACAACGTAACCGGCAGCAGTACTGCCAACAGAACAACAACTTTACAGGTAGACTGGACCTTATATTATAAAGACCAGGAGCTAAGCCCACAACAGGTGGAGAACCTGGTAGCAAGCTATAGAAGCTCCGGACTTCAAAGAAGAAATTTACTTGGACAAACTTATTATACTTCCGTTAATCAGGCACCGACTGTAAGCATTACTGCACCTGCGAACAATGCCGGATTTACTGCGCCTGCCAACATAACCATTACTGCCAACGCCACTGACCCGGATGGAACGATTACCAATGTTCAGTTTTACAATGGATCTACCTTATTAGGTTCTGACGCTTCAGCACCTTATTCCTTTACATGGAACAACGTAGCTGCAGGAAACTATGCCATCACCGTCAAAGCAACTGATAACAATGGCGCAACCACTACATCATCCATCATTAATATCAGCGTTACCAACCCGATAGTACAATCTCCTTATGGAGGTTCGCCATCTCCTATTCCGGGTACAATAGAAGCGGAAAATTATGACCTGGGCGGACAAAATGTTGCTTTCAATGACCTGACAGCCGCCAACGAGGGGAATGCCTACCGGAATGATGCGGTAGATATTGAACCTACCAATGGAGGCGGATACAATGTGGGGTATATAATCACCGGAGAATGGTTAGAATATACTGTTAATGTAACTGCCGGAACTTATAAAATAGATGCACGGGTAGCAGCTATCGCTCCCGGTAAAACCTTCCGCCTCGAACTGGACGGAGCCACTATTGCTAATTTTACCGTACCCAACACAGGTAATTGGCAAACCTGGCAAACGGTTTCAGCGAACAATGTAACCCTAACCGGAGGTACCAAAATACTCAGAATGTACGCTACCAGTACCGATTTTAATTTGGATAAAATAATATTCAGCCCGGTAGTAAACAATCAACCTCCTGTTATTAATATCACATCTCCTGCCAATAACGCTTCATTTACTGCACCTGCTTCCATTGTTATCACTGCCAATGCCAATGATACAGATGGCTCGGTCGCCAATGTGCAATTCTATAACGGGGCCACCCTGTTAGGCACTGATGCTACAGCCCCTTATTCCTTCACATGGAATAATGTAGCTGCCGGAACCTATACTATCAGAGCTGTAGCTACTGACAATAATGGCGCTACCTCAAATGCTTCGATAAACATCAATGTAAGCAATCCTTCCGGACAATCGCCTTACGGTGGTTCAGCATGGGCTATCCCAGGAGTGATAGAAGCAGAGAACTATGATCTTGGCGGACAAGGCATAGCATTCAATGACCTGACTCCCGCTAATGAAGGAGGTGCTTACCGAAACGATGCCGTTGATGTCGAACCTACCAATGGAGGATATAATGTCGGATATGTAATTGCCGGAGAATGGCTTGAATATACCACCAACGTTACCGCCGGCACTTATCGGATAGATGCCAGAGTGGCAGCTATAGCTTACGGCAAAACGTTTCGCCTCGAAATAGATGGCGTAACAATAGCAACGTTCTCCGTACCTAATACAGGAGCCTGGCATACATTCCAGACTATTTCAGTTAACAATGTTGTACTAACCGGAGGACAAAAAGTATTAAGAATCTATGCAGTCACAGGTGATTTCAATATTGACAAATTAACCTTTAGTAATATTACTACTAATCAGTCTCCATTTAGTGGTACTCCTGCAACAATTCCCGGAACAATTGAGGCTGAGAATTATGATCTAGGAGGACAAGGCATTGCCTATAATGATCTAACTGCTGCTAACGAAGGACAAGCCTACAGAACAGATGCTGTAGACATTGAGCCTACTAACGGAGGTGGCTATAACATAGGATGGATCATTGAAGGTGAATGGTACGAATATACGGTAAATGTTGAAGCAGGAACGTATAAAATAGACGCAAGAGTAGCTGCCATCGCAGCAGGCAAATCGTTCCGTCTGGAATTAGATGGAGTTGTCATAGCCAACTTCACGGTGCCAAACACTGGTAACTGGCAAACCTTCCAGACAGTGTCCGTAAATAATATATCATTATCCGGAGGACAAAAAATATTGCGCATATATGCGACCAGCACCGACTTTAACATTGACCGGCTCATATTCTCCAAGGTGGTTACACCTGCTATGGCAGCTCCGGCCAACGTAAGTAATTCACCTAACCCATTTGAACTTAACACTACCCTTACACTGGACCTGAAGCAAGCCGGCTATGTTTCAGTAAAACTGTTAACCAAAGAAGGCCATCTGTTACAAACGATTCAGGAAGGCTATATGCACGAAGGAATACATCAGCTGGAATTTGATGCTTCAGACTTAAAGAATGATATTTATTTCTTAAGATGCGAAACACCAACCGGTACAATTGTGCATAAAATATTAAAATCACTGTAAGGGTTAATCATACAGATAAAAAAGGCAGAAAGGTATACTTTCTGCCTTTTTTATCTGTATTAACTAGCTTAGCTTTCACTCAAAACATTTTTCAAGTGACAGATTAAAACCCTTAAACATCCCGCCTTTTTACCTGTATAAAACCTCTTTTCATCTTCATTTTTTTTTACGTTCAAAGAAAATTTCTCAAGTAGAGTAATTTTACCTAAATATATTGCTAAAAAAAATAGATTTTTTCTCATTTTTTTCGTCTAATACCATAGAAAGCGAGCAGTTTAGGATTACTCGCAAATACATAATCATTTGATTTTCATTCGATCCCTTTTTAAGAAACTCAAATATAATTTACCCATAACTAGCAGCAAGATGATTAGAAAATTACCCCTTAACTCTAAGGCAGTTACAAAAAGATTAACCTTCTTTATTATTACTGCTTTTTTAATTTCTCCTGCATTTGGCCAGAAATATGTTGAAATGATGGCAGATGAAACTGTTAACTTTTTCGAAGTACAAAAAGAAGCCAACAAGTATTTCGATTCAGTAGGAACAGAAAGAGGTAATGGTTACAAACAATATAAACGATGGGAGTATGAAACCAGTCTGAATATTGACGAATATGGTAACCGGCTTTCCACAAAGCAGATAGAGGAAGAAACCCAAAAGGTCGTAGCAAGATTAAAAAACGCCCGAACTTCCAAAATTGCAGCTACCACCTGGACCGAGCTGGGGCCTACTTATAAAAATCCCACATCAGGTTGGAACCCCGGGGTAGGAAGAGTTAGTGCCATTGCGGTAGAACCGGTAAACAAACAGCTAATTTATGTAGGAACACCGGAAGGTGGTTTGTGGAAAAGTACAAATGGTGGAAGCACCTGGACCCCTATGTTCGATCAGAACACTAATATGAAAATATTTGCCATAGCAATGGACCCTAACAATTCCAATATTGTCTATGTAGGAACCGAAGGAGCTGGACTATATAAAACCACCAATGGAGGTAGCAGTTGGACAACCATAAATTTCACCTCTTCTAAAATTGGAAAAATTATAATCAATCCTAATAATACTGCCAATCTGCTTGCTGCAACAAAAAATGGCATATACAGATCTACCAATTCCGGAAGCAATTGGACAAGAACTTATACGGCCAGTGTGGAGGATATCGAATTTAAACCTGGGGATGTCAACACAGTATATGCT
>DATCKK010000385.1:0-3069 GCA_036562325.1 Cytophagaceae bacterium
GGCAGGGGAAATAAAAGATCCCTTCGAACAGGCACTGTTTGTTATGGTTCAACTACCATATTTGCAGCCTTTTGATGATGTTAATAAGCGGGTTTCGCGCCTGGCCACTAATATTTCTTTGAATAAAAAGAATCTGGCACCGCTTTCATTTACTGAAGTACCTGGTGATATGTATGTCAAAGGGTTACTGGGTGTATATGAATTGAATAAAGTCGATTTACTCAAAGAAGTATTTATATGGGCTTATGAAAGTTCCGCAAAGCAGTATGCATTACATCGTCAAACACTTGGAGATCCTGATCCTTTCCGGCTTCAGCACAGAGAAATGATTAAGAATACAGTCGCTGAAATTATCAGAAAGGCACTTAATAAAAATAAGGCCATCGCTTTAATCAAATCCATATCTAAGGAGCTTACAGCAGGCGAGCAACTCAAATTCATTGAAACAGTGGAACAGGAACTGCTCAATTTACATGAAGGTAATTTCGCAAGATTCCTTGTATCGCCAGCAGAGTTCGGTAACTGGTCGAAAATTTGGGAGGAATAAACTTGCTTAGCATTTTTGGGTCTAATGAAAGTAGCTCTGCATTAGTTTTTAGATTTGATGAACAATCTTTATTTAGGCTATTTTTTTAAAAATTGACTTTGGTCAAATTCAGTTAATGTGGAGTTGGATAATATTAACTTCGGCGGTTATTTTATTTTACCCAAACGAAATTCCTTATGACTGAAAAATCACTTTTGCTTAAATCCAATTTCAGCCGAATCCTATTTTCTTCAACCTTTGTTTTTCTGTTTCTTATTTTACAGGCCTCGGTAGCTAAGGCGCAGACTACCCATAACGCCGGCACCTATGCGGAACTAACTACCGCAATTGCCAATGCGGCCAGTTCCGGAGACATCATTAATATAACCAACAATATTGTTGTTACCAGCAATATTATTAACCGGCCCGGCTAAAAGCCCGGCCGGTTTTGTCAGGTATCCGGCGTATACAAACAGTTTGTATCTTGGATCCGAAATTAGAACAGTGGCTAAATTTTTTTAGTTAACCGGTCATGGCAGATACAATCTTCGCGGGTCAGGCAGATTCTACTTTTGTTATTCAGATAATTCTTTCGTTTTTCGTTGGAGGGGGGTTAATAACGCTACTTTCTATGATTTCAGAACGGGTCAGTGAAAGAATTTCGGGAATTGTCATGATGTTTCCCAGCGTGATTATTATTGGTTTTTTCTTTTTGGGATTAACCAGTTCTGCCGATCAGGTAGCGGAAGTAATACCGGCAACACTCATACCGCTCGGGTTGGTAATATTTTCGTCTGCCATCTATATTTATAGTGCCATTTTTTATTCCGGATTTATTAAATCCAGATACCTGCAAATAGCGTTGACCTTTTTAACCGGAAGTCTGGTTTGGCTTCTTCTTGCCGCACCGTTTGCTATCTGGAAGTTCAGTAATCTGCCCGTTGGTGTAGTTGGTTATTTCTTATTTATCGCACTTACACACTTTTTAATGAATCGTGTGAAATTTACAGAAAAACTTTCCCGACCAAAATATACCAAAATACAGATTCTGGCCCGGGCTGCATTCACAGGAACCATGATTGCCGCGGTTGTTTTTCTAGGTAGGGTACTTGACCCATTCTGGGGAGGGATATTTACTATGTTCCCTTCAGTCAGCTATGCGAGTCTGGTAATTTTTAATATCTACTATCCACCGCAACGGTTATTTTACTTCTTCAAAAAAGCACCTTTGGGGTCGATATCACTACTTATTTATTCTCTATGCGTTATTTTGCTCTTTCCAAAGCTTGGGGTGGTTTGGGGTACACTGGCTTGCTGTGGTATTTCGATGAGTTATTCTTTTTTGCTGATAGGATACAAGTTAAGGTTTTCGGGTAATAGTCAATAAACTGAACATAAAATGCTCTTTCTCGTCCGGGACTTAATTTTAAAACTAAATCTGAATATCTTATAATTTTGGCGACCTTTATTTGGTAATAGCACTCTTAAACCTGATAATTTTTTCTGTCTGTTGTCTTCAAATCTTCAATACCACGAATCAGATCTGCTGCAGCGGATCTCAGAAGGCGACCAGTCGGCATTCAAAGAACTGCATAATTATTATTGGAGCGATTTATACCATGTTGCTCTTGGATTTCTGAAGTCGCCGGAATGGGCACAGGATATTATTCAGGATGTGTTTCTGAAGATTTGGGAAAGAAGGAACTCCCTCGGTCATGTGCAGAATTTTAAGTCTTACCTTTTTGTAGTTACCCGAAATGAATTGATTACCGCAATTAATAAAGATCTTCGGAATGAGAATGCTATTTTGAAATACCGCCGGCTCTTGCAAGAGCCCTTTCTATTGCAGGATCAACCTGTTGAGCTGAAAGAATTACAGACATATATAAATCAGGGGATAGCTATGCTGCCGGAACAGCAGCAAGTAATGTTGGAACTAGCGCGGAAAGAGGGGCTATCACATCTTCAAATTGCTGAGAAACTAGACAGATGGCACTAAAGTCTGGTTAAATGCAGGTAGTTCTATTCGTTTTCCAACAAAATTTACCAACGGTATCCGGCAGGTGGAAATTACTGGTGAAGCTTATTTCGAAGTGAGTTCCAACAAAGAAATTCCTTTTGTGGTAGATGTTAACCAACGATCTGTAAACGACTGGGGATCGGTGTTACCCGTGTTATTAGTGGTAAAACCTACACTCTTGATGGTAAAGACTACCGGTACAGTTTACGAATTCCCGACAGGGAACTGGATCTGAATGTAAAACAGAGTCAGAACCCTGGTTGGTTTAATCAGTAAAGATGTCTGTTAAATCTGATCTTCAAAATTTTAATTTTAAAGAAATGCATTTAGCAGAAAAGGCATCACCACCCCTAATGGAGCAGACGCTAAAATTAAATTCCGGAAGGCAGAATACGATATTAACGGATTGAAAATGACCATTCCCGGGATTAATAAAGTTTATGTATCTGCTACCACCTTTGGATCCCTGGGAAGCAATGTAGCCACGGTTCCCGGAATCCAGTGGGATGCAAAAAAGTACCTG
>DATCKK010000402.1:0-1833 GCA_036562325.1 Cytophagaceae bacterium
TTTCGGCAGTATTATGCACTTCCAGCTTTTTCATAATATTTACCCTGTGACTCTCTACCGTTCTGGAACTAATCTGGAATTTGTCCGCAATTAGTTTATTACTAAGGCCGTTGGCCACTTCCCTTAATACCTCCAGTTCTCTCGGGGTTAACTCCAGATTTTCTGATTTATCTCCTGAGCTAAGGTTTTCCACCATTATTTCAGATACATTGCTTGGAAAATATTTCTTCCCTTCGGCAGCGTTTTTAATAGCCTTTTCTACCTCCTCAAACTCAGCATTTTTTAACAGATAACCTACTGCTCCATTCTGAACACTCTTCAAAATGTAATCCACATCTTCATGCATGGTCAAAACAATAAATTTCAGATTAGGCTTTACATTTTTGTACTTTTTGATAATTTCTATACCGGTTAATTTAGGCATAGAAATATCTACCAATACCACATCTGTTTCTTTGGTATCTAGCAGTTTTACAAGCTCTTCACCATCTTCGGCTTCACCAACAATTGAAAATTCAGGAATTTTCTTTAACAGGGCGGTAATGCCTTCACGCATTAATTTGTGGTCATCCGCCAAAACTATTTTTATTTTTTCCATAATCTAAATTGGTACCATTACTGTAATTTGAGTTCCTTTTCCCGGAGTGGATTGGATATCAATAGCGCCTCCTTGTAGTTTGACACGTTCTTTCATATTTTGTATACCGGTGCCCTTTCGTTTCACGCTTTGCAAATCAAATCCCTTTCCATTATCTATTATGAGCATTTCAATACAATCATCTTTTTGCACCACTTTCAACTCTACCTTAGTGGCTTCTGCATATTTAATGATATTATTGATTGCTTCTTGTGCAATTCTATAAATAGAAATGGTAGTTTCAAAATTTATTGTACAATCCTTCCATTTTTCATATTTATAAACTATTTCGAATCCCGCATACTTAGCAGTAGAGTTTACCAGTTGTTTTAACCCTGATTCCAATCCGAAATCAATCAATACAGTAGGCATAACACTGTTAGAAACTCTTCTCACTTCAGCAATGGTCTCATCCAACAACCCTTTTATTTCTTTTTGCTCTGCAGGGCTCCCTCCTAATAAACTTACTTTAATTCTAATTACCGTAAGCATCTGGCCAATACTATCATGTAGTTCTCTTGCCAGCCTTTTCCGTTCATTTTCCTGCCCTTCGATAAGCGCCGCAGATCTTTCCCGTGCTAGGAACTGCTCTTTCTGCTTCAACTCTTTTAATCGGTCCCTCATGTGCAACAAAGACTGTCCCAGTAAATCATCATCGCTCAGTGGCTTGAACTCCGAATCGAAGTTTCCACTTCCAATTTCATAAGCAAAAGAAGACGTTCTCCTTAACCCTTCAATAAGCTCTCCAATAGCATTGGACATCTGGCCCACTTCATCCCTGTTGGCTGATTCAGGCTTACTCTCCGGCAATCTGCCTTTAGCCAGATTTAAAATTATCGCCCTCAACTGAACAATTGGCCGCGTAATTCTCTGACTCAGGTAAAGGGTTACAAGAATTATAATACCTACAATAGAAGCTCCTAACAGCAAAATTTTATTCCGCATTGCCAATATCGGCATCATAGCTTCTTTCAAATCGATCTCGGAAAGTATTATCCAATTGATGCCATAAGAGTCAAGCTTTCTTCCTACGCTAATTACTTTCTCTCCTCTGTAGTCTTCAGTTATTACCTCTGAAACGCCCTCACTACTGGCTTTTCCGGCACTCTTGGTTCTTACGCTTATAGTATAAGGTTGCTTTTCCGGATAGAACCTTGAAGTAGAACGCATACGAAAATCATTGCCTACTATATAAG
>DATCKK010000407.1:0-5762 GCA_036562325.1 Cytophagaceae bacterium
GGAAGCTTTATCTGTACAACCATATTGGTTGGAGGCTTCCAGTTCCACCAGGTAGCTTTTATTTTCAGAAGTAGAATTTATAAAGGTATGATGAACAATAGCTGCATTTGTATCCATCGTTATTCCATCTTTAAAATCCCAATAAAAAGAAGTAGCATTAATGGATATATTTTCAAAAGCGACCTCTAATGGAGAACAACCTGTATTATTACCAATTACATTAACAGAAGCTGCCGGCTTAGGATGAACAACTATTGTTTTATGCAGTGTATCCCTACACAAAAAAGGAGTCACCGCTATTAAGCTAACTGTAAAAGTACTATCGTGATCACTTGTATTTAAATAAGTATGCATAGGATTAGCATTGGTACTTACCCCACCATCTCCAAATGTCCAATGATAAGCGGCCACATTTCCCTCCACGGAAAATTGCACATTCAATGGATGACAACCCGAATCAGGCAAAGCAATCAAATCCAATTCCGGCTTCGGATACACTATAACGGTCTTCGATATTTCGCCTTTACATCCCGTTCCTGCTTGCACTAATAAAGTAACGGTATCTTGTCTCACAAATGCTGTATTATTTTCAAACAGATAATCAACCGTTGTCAATGCAGAGACAATTGTATCACTTCCAGCAAATATCCATGTATAGGTATTTTCAGGAACTATCTGAGTGCTAAAAGATATATTGGCAGGACTACACACAGGAGTCGAAGGAGAAAAAGTAAAATTAAGATCCAGGCCTGGATTAATAGTAACCGGACGACTAATGGTATCCGTGCATCCATGAACAGTACGAGCTATCAGGGTTAGGCTATGAGTTTGAACAACTTTTGTAGAATTATAGTAAAGGTGTATTGGGTTTGCTTCTGTAGAAACAGGTGATCCATCTCCGAAATTCCAGATGTAACTATTAGCATTGGAAGATGTATTGACAATATTAGGATCCAAAGGAGAACAACCTACACTATCATAAGTAAAATCTGCTTTCGGTAATGAATTAACAACAACATCAAAAGAATCTGTTGCCGAACATTGGCTCGTAGATGCTGTAAGTTTTACTTTATATGTTCCTGGTACCGTATAAATATACGATGGGTCCTGAAGCGTCGAAGTTCCTATAGCATCTCCAAAGTCCCAGTGCCAACTTTGTATAAAATTACCTTCTTCATAAGGCGACAGGCGGTTACCAGGTATTGGCCTTTCATAAACTCCATTAGGAAGCCTCCAACCTACGGATAAATGATCACTCGCCAATCCTTGCTTATGGATAGCTTCTATATAATACTTTTTATCGGCTTCAAGGTAAATAAGCTCCGATTGTTGTTCGGGAAATTTATTCCACTCCCGGGGATTGGAAAAGCCATCTACTTTCGCTATTAATTCTTTATTAGCAGGATTCGCATCTGTACTTAAATATAATTCTGAAAAATCATTACTGGCAATCCAGAATGTATAATTACCTGTAACCGGTGGACAAATAAAGCCAATAATCCGGGCTCCATAATTTAATCCGACATTAGAAGGACTTTCAAATATAGTCAGTAAGCTTGAACTACTTGGATTATCAGGATAATTGGGATTTCCGGTTAAATTGGCTACTGTACTTCCAGGTACATCATCCCATTGTTGCCTCAGGATACTTCCCCTGGCACAAACGGAACCATAGGAAAGTGAGGTAAGATTTTTAAAGCTGGTAGCATTACCCAAACAAACTGAGTCAAACTCAGCAGCTATGTCCAAACCGGGATATATGGAGAATGTATGTGTTTTAATCGCTTTACAATCTAAAGCATTTCCAACAGTTAATGTTACCTGATAAGTACCAGGTTCATAATCTATCACAAAGGGGCCTTCCCCGCTTCTCGTCACTCCATTACCAAAATCCCATTCAAAGTTATCTCCTCCTGCCGTGGTATTGGAAAAGGTAACACTTACATTTCCACAAGCATGAGGCATGGACAATGTAAAATCTACAACCGGTATGGGTAAAACTGTAATAGTGGTAGTCGTTGTGTCTGCACAATGCAGAGAACCTCCTACCGAAGCCACAAGTGTTACTGTATAAGTTCCCGGTGCATTATAAATATGAGTCTGACTCACTGTACTGCTCACCGAAGTCCACCCGGTTCCATCCCCAAAGTTCCACAAATATTCCGTAGCTCCACCGGTACTATTATTATTAAACATAGCAGGCTGTCCCACACATACCGGATCAAATACAGTTTCAGCCAACGCAACCGGAGGTGCTACAATCCTTACTGTTACTGCCCCCCTGTCTATTCCGCAAAAATTAGAATCCAACAAATAAACAGTATATTCCGACCCGGGAGGCCCGGACACAAAAAACTTCTGAGTCCTGTTAGCCGGCGTAGTTGGCAACCAGGGCGTTACCGGCCCACCTAGTTCTGAAAAATCCCACTTGATTCTTCGTGGTTGAGTTATATTACAGTTATATACTGTTGCGTCCGTAAAGGTTACCGTATCGCCAACACATAAAGAAGTAGCTGATGCATCTACAGCAGCAGTATCTAAATCCCAGAAATTATAGGGCCCATACGTTGAGAAAGTAGTGTCACATAAGCTATAGGCTTTTAAGGTTACCACCATACCGCAACCTGACGTTCCGGGTTGATAAGTATGAGTAATGCTTTGTCCTATCGAAGTAGGTGGCATTAAATTTTTTGTACCATCCCCCCAATCCCACTCGAACACAGTAAAAGGAGAAGGATTGGTTGATATATTTCTAAAAGTGAGCGACTTGGGCACACAACCACTGGAGCCTAAAGTAGGCGGTTCAGCAGCAGCACCTGCCTTCCGGTCGTTAACTAAAGTTCCGGTTATAGTTGTTGTACAACCATTTTCAGTTTCCGTTAAGCTAATAATATATTTACCTAAACCATACTTATGAACTATTGGAGTATTCGCTTCCCATAAAACTCCCGAAGTAGAAGTCCCATCACCAAAATCAATTGTATAATTATTAATATCATCAGGAGAAATAAGCTCCAAAGAAAAGGTATCCGGATCACTCGCATTGTCTATACAATGTTCCCAATAAGGTGTTGAACTGGTATGTATAAAAGTCAGGTCATATAACTCAGGATGCGGACACTGAGCATACGCCCTCTGCACTGAAAGTACAAGTAACACAATAAAAATTACCAGAATATTATATACTCTCATAGCTGGAAAAGTTAGCGTTATTCTCCTTTATGACCGTTATACTTCACTTATATAATAGATGTAACAGCAGACTTACAAACTCTTTGTTTATCATCAAAATACACAATAATCAGAGTGCCGTTTTTTAATATCCATAACAAAACCAATCAGGAAAAAAAGTGTTTAAAAAATCCAATTTCGTATTTCGCTCTTATTCAGAATATGTCCCCTTTGTTTGCTCTTTCTGCTTCTCTTTCATATTCACAAACCCATAATCATTCATCATCCGTATTTATCTTAAAATAATTAAAGCCGCCTAAATCTTTTATCTATAAAAATTTATAATGAAGAAATATATACTATCGTGTTTGTGCCTGATTTTATCTAACACCACTATAGCTCAGGTAAATCTATCCATAGATAAATTCAAATCACCTAATGACTACTATGTAGCCTTCAATTCTGGAAGCGGGACAATAAATTCCTCTACTAATAATTCAGATTACATTTCCGGAAACTCATCTATGCAAATCAACTATACTTTCAACAGTGGTGAAGGATATTTCTTTACCGCTATTATGAATTATGGTACCATTACTAAAGACTGGTCATTCTATCCGGATAGATTTGTTTTAAGGCATAAAGGAGGAAATACTACAACAATAATAAAAATAAGATTATGGGAAGACATTAATATGAATGGACTATATGATGGAGAAGATGAAGTTTATACTTCTTCCGGTATAGCTACTGGACAATCCGCATGGACAGAATCAGATTTTTTAATAGAAGAATTTACTAAAGTAACAGGAAATGGTAATAACGCTCTGGACCTGAACAGAATCAGGGCCTGGGACATTGCAGTTGAAAACAGCAATTCTACTTCTACCTCGGGTCAAATTCTATTTGATGAGTTCATCTTCAAATCTTCCTATATACCTCCTTCTTCCGGTACAGCTAAACTTACAGGCTCATTTACTCAATTGTGGAATGGAGCAGGATGTAATTGTGGCAACTGGAATTTAGAAAATTGGAGAAATGAATTTCAAAAAATGAAAGAGGTATGTATGAATACCTATATCATACAATATTCCGTGTACGACAATTTTGCCTGGTACAATGCCGACCAATCTTTGAATTTCATCCAATACCGGGAAGATGCTCTCAGTAAAATATTTCAGGCCGCAGAAGAGAAGGATATGAAAATTTACCTGGGATTATTTTTTGATGAATCATGGAATAACTCCTCCAAAGATAATCCATCAACCTATTCCAACCTTCTTACAAAACACAAAGCCGTAATTGATGACCTTTGGGATAAATTTGGCAGTAAGGCAGCTTTCGCCGGTTGGTATATACCACAGGAGATAAATGACTATGAGTGGAATAATACAACCGAAAAAACACTTCTTTTTAACTGGCTCAAAGAAGTTTCAGACTATGCTTCCAGCAAAGATAACACTAAGGAAGTAATGATAGCTCCTTTCTTTAACTTGTGGAAACCGGCAGATGTCGTTAAAGCCTGGTATAATGAACTATTCCAGACAACACCTAATATAACTCAGGTTTTCCCTCAAGACGGAGTTGGAATAACATTAAAAGATGTGCGTTACCATGTTCCTTTGTATTATGCCAAAATTAAAGAAGCGGCTCAGTCAAATGGCGTAAAATTTGGAGCCACAGTAGAGTCTTTCCACCAGACAAGTGGCTGGCCGATAAATGAGGGTAGCTTTGCAGCAACTTCTACATCCATCAATTCACTTAAGTCTCAAATCTGGGAAGCGGCACTTCATTCTCCGGAAGAGATAATTCAGTTTGAATGGTCGTATATGCAGCCCGGACTAAACAGTTCAAGCACTCAGTTATTCAACGATTATAAAGATTATGCCACATGCCTGATTACAGGAAATCATAGTAATAGTAAAGCTATTTATAAAGAACCTATAATTTATCCCAATCCTGCTACTTATGAAGTGCATATCATTGGCGAAACAGAAGGAATAAAGATTTTATCAGCAACAGGTATACTGATTAATGAAGTACCACCTTCAGATAAACTGGATGTATCAAAGTTAGAAAATGGTGTATATTATCTTGAAATCTACCAAATAGGGAATGAGAAAAAAATAGAAAAGCTAATTATTTGTAAGTAAAATATATTTATTAATTGTATGCTAATGGAATATTTTCTAAACCACAGATTCATGGTTTTCAGAGAAATAACTTTTAAACGTAACATAAAGAATAATTACGCCATTTTGAAGGAACAGTGTTAAAATAATGCATAAGTACCTGTTGAAGAAATCTCCATCTAAGAGTTTTTCAGAATATTGAATAACTTAGGTAGTCCTTTTCCAATAAGGATATAACCATGTCATTGATGTTCCAATAATTCACGAAGAGCCAGTAATTCCCATTCTCAAATTCGTCTGTCTTATTATTCAAGTGTTGCTTTACAGTGTTCTTTATTTTATCGAATATGATTTGATGCTTTTTCATTGTTAGTTTAAACTACGTTTGCTTATCAAAATCATAATTGCTCCGATGACACATAAAATCAAGCTGATTGTTAGTATTTCACAGGTATTGTC
>DATCKK010000415.1:0-11611 GCA_036562325.1 Cytophagaceae bacterium
AAATACGGCAAGGACAATAAAATAACCCCGGATAAGATAGTTGATTTTGACCTTGATAAAATAAAAAAAAGGGGTAAGCTGATAGCAATCGTGAGCGATGGAAGCAATAGCTATTATATGCAAAACGGCAAGCCCGCCGGTTATGAGTACGAGTTACTAACATTATTAACCAACTATCTGAAAGTTAATCTTGAAATAATAGTAGTTACCAATACAGGTAAAGCCATAGAAAAACTGATTGCCGGAGAAGGAGATATTATCGCTCATAACTTAATCATTACAAATGAAAAAAGTAAACAGGTAAGCTTTACAGAACCTTATCACTTTACACGACAAGTGCTTGTTCAGAAAAAGCCTGATGATTGGACCAACTTATCCAGGCAGGATCTGGAAAGTAAAATAATAAGAAATCCGGTTGACTTACTGGGCAGGGAAGTATATGTCCGAAAAGAGTCTCCTTATCACTACCGGTTAGAAAACCTTGCAAGTGAACTGGGTGGTGAGATACTCATCAAAGCTGTACCTGACGAAGTAGAAACAGAAGAGCTCATTCAAAAAGTTGCCGAAGGGATAATACCTTATACCGTTACCAATGAAGATATTGCCCGCCTGAATAAATTCTATTATCCAAACCTGGATATTGCCACCTATTTAAGTTTTACACAACGAATAGGCATGGCAGTACGGCCAAACGCCACAGCATTGCTGGACGAGGTCAATGCATGGATTCACAAAATGAATAACGAATCCACCTTTGCTGCCATTTACAACAAATACTATGTTAATCCGCATACAATCAAAAAGCAGGCACGATGTACCAGATCAGCCACCTGCTCCAAAAGAATCTCTCCTTATGACCCGCTTATTATGAAGCATGCGCGGGAAATCGGATGGGATTGGCGTTTACTGGCTGCATTGATATACCAGGAGTCAAGGTTTGACCCTACAGCCAGATCCTTTGCCGGGGCCAGTGGGCTGATGCAATTAATGCCGGCAACAGCTGAAAAATTCGGTGTAGCAGACCCGGAAGACCCAATGGAAAGCCTGAGAGGCGGGGCTGATTATATCAAATGGCTGGACAAATACTGGGAGAAAAAAATACCCGATACCAAAGAAAGACAGAAGTTTGTGATGGCCTCCTACAATGCAGGAATGGCCCATGTAGAAGATGCACAACGACTGGCGGAAAAGTACGGTGCCAACCCACAAAAATGGGATGATAATGTTGCCTACTACTTATTAAATAAATCAAAGCCGGAGTATTGCTACGATCCTGTAGTCAAGTATGGATATTGCCGGGGTACAGAGCCTTTTAACTATGTAAAGGAAGTATTTGAGCGGTTTGAACACTATAAAAAACTGGTTAAAGAGCCGGTGTAAAAAAAGGCAGGATATGATAGTGAAAATACATCCGCTGATTGTGCATTTCCCCGTGGCAATGCTCTTCAGCGCAGGAATATTAGCTCTGATAGGCTTGTTTTACAAACGCGGCCTTTTTAAAGAAATAATTTACTGGATTTTGCTGATTGGCATTACCAGTTGTCTCATGGGTATTTACACCGGACTTCAGGAAGAACAGATCGTAAGCACTGATTACAACTTAAGAGACTTATTGACCCTGCATAAAAGGACAGCTTATATTCTGTCCGGGTTATTTACCATGCTCTTTTTATGGGTAGCCATAAGAAAAAGGGTGATGAGATTGGTAGAATACAGCGCATGGACAGTATTCCTGCTATTTGGAAGTATTACTGTTGCTTACCAGGGACACCTTGGAGCAAAGATGGTTTATGGAAAAGGTGCAGGTGTTGAGGTTTTTGAAAAGGCCAAACAAAAACTGGAAGCCAATAAAGACGAAGAAAACAGAATACATGACTATTTAAAAAATCTTTACTACTGATTTTAATAGCTTCTCCTGTCCCCTTCCTTTTTGAAGGGGGCTTTGTGTTTAAACGTGGCCATGAAAAATCATAAGATTCATAAACAATTTAAACCCTTGACTGTTTGTACTAATTACGACTATTCAGGTTTATGGCAGTAATCTTATAATGAAAAGCTTCATCAATAATATCACTATTGGGGGAAAGTTATTCCTCATTATACTGGTGCTTTTTATACCACTGGTATTCTTTGTCTCTGGAGATATAAAAGAACAACTGAAAGCACAAGAACATCAGGAAAACGTAATCAAAAACATTTATATATCCCGCGTTTTAGTTGATCTGATTCACAACATCCAAAGAGAGAGGTCTCTCAGCCAGGCATACCTGAATTCTAAGAATGGTTTTAACAGCCAGCTAGTCAATCATATGGAAGTAACCGACCTTTCTTTCAATAAAGCCCGCGCCGTTTTGGACAGCCTGGACGAAAGCGTCGGAGGGCTTTACTCATTAACAGAACTGGCAATTGTCCGAAAAGATATTTTAAACTTTAACATAGACATCACCAAAGCGAAAATATATTACTCTGAAATAGTTTACAACCTGATAGAAGCCCAACGGGCTATAGTAGAAAAATCAGCGAGCTCCAATGTTAATATTCCATTTACAGCCTATTTTCATTTGGTTAATGCCAATGAAAGCCTGAACTTATTAAGGGTTCAACTATTAAATGCTGTCGCTTCCGGCAACTTTTCCATTCAAAGCTATGGAGACTTTTCACAAAGAAAAGGGACTTACGAAATAAGCCTTAACCGGTTCATGACATTAGCGAGCCCGGAAGTACTCGACTATTACCAACAACAAACATCAGATCCCAGTTATCAAACTGTAACTCATATTATACAAACTGTTTTTCAAACAGCCAGCCTTGATGGACTGAATATTACTTTGGACTCATGGTATGACAACTCTACCAGATTCATTGAATTAATGGGTGAGGTAGAAAACAAAATCCTGGATCAGATGTATGAGCAAATGCAACAGAGAGTAGCAGCAAGTAAAACCAGGGTCATAAGCTATATTCTGATAATGGTATTAGTCACCCTGCTTTCCTTTATGATTGCGTTTTACATAGCAAGAATTATTTCCGGCTCTATTATCACATTAAAAGCTGCTGCAGACAAATTAGCCATTGGAGACACCAATGTTACTTTACCCATAGAGTCAAAAGACGAAGTAGGTGTTTTAGCAGAGTCATTCCGTCAATTGACCAAGCAAATAACGCATCTGGCAAAAGCAGCATTGGCTATTGGGAACGGTTACTACGATGTAGAGGTAAATGTAAAAAGTAATCATGATGTGATGGGAAACTCCCTCCGGGAGATGCGAGACAAATTAAAGCACTTGTCCGAAACAGACAGAAAAAGGGCTTGGATACTTTCTGGAAATGCTGAGTTAAACGACCTGATGAGAGGAGAACGGGAGTTGAAACAACTCGGAAATAAAGTACTAACACACCTTGCCGAACACCTGTCTGCTCAAATAGGAGCCATCTATTTTATTAATGATTTACATGAATTAGTATTAAGCGGCACTTATGCCTATACAGAAGAAGAAAGCCCTTATAAAAAACTGGAGATAGGCCAGGGGCTGCCGGGCCAGGCCGCAGCAGGCAAAAAAATCCTTAGGGTCAAAGAGATTCCGGAAAACTATGTCCGCATAAAATCTGCGTTGGGAAGTATAAAACCAAAAGAATTACTCATAGTTCCATTAACCTATCAGGATAACATATTCGGAGTGGTAGAGCTTGGCACAAAAGATACATTTACCCAAACACATATTGATTATCTCCAGTCGGTAAGTGAAAAAATAGCCTTGGTAGTACAAAATACATTGACTGACCTGAAGACCACCGAGCTCCTGATGGAAACACAAAATCAGGCCGAAGAACTGGAAACCCAGCAAGAAGAGTTGAGGCAGATGAACATAGAGCTGCGTGAGCAAAGCATGAAACTACAGGCTTCGGAAGAAGAATTAAAAGCCAATCAGGAAGAGTTACAGGAAAAAAATGTTGAGCTGGAAGAAAAAGCCAATCAGCTGGAAGAACAATATGAAGCACTTAACCAGAAAAACAAAGAGCTGGAGCTGGCTAAAGAAGCTATTCAGGCAAAGATCATTGAACTTGAAACCACCAGCAGATATAAATCGGACTTCCTTGCCAATATGTCTCATGAGTTGAGAACACCGCTTAACAGTATATTAATTCTTGCCAAACTACTCTCCGAAAACAAAGATAAAAACCTTACCGACAAACAGGTTGAATTTTCTAAAATCATAGAGAAGTCGGGAAGTGACCTGCTCACACTTATCAATGATATACTTGACCTTTCTAAAATAGAAGCAGGCAAAGCAACACTGCACATTCAGGAACTAAATGTAAAAGATATTGACCTTAACTCTGTCTATGCACAAATAGCAAAAGAAAAGAATATCAAATTCGAAACGATAATAGATAAAAACGTTCCTCCGAAAATATGGACCGATAAAAACAGGTTAGAGCAAATATTAAAGAACCTACTTTCCAATGCATTTAAATTCACTCCGGAGAAAGGTTCCGTAACATTAAAAATTAGTAGGCCTGAAAAAGATAAAAAGTTTAAAACTCCAGGCCTGGAAAACACAGAAGTAATCGCCTTTTCAGTATCTGACACAGGTATAGGAATAGCCAAGGAACATCAGGAATTGATTTTTGAAGCATTCCGGCAAGCCGACTCATCTACCAGTAAAAAGTATGGAGGCACTGGCTTAGGGCTTTCTATTAGCAGAGAACTGGCAACCTTATTAGGAGGTGAAATAAACGTGCAGAGTGAAAAAGGGAAAGGAAGTACCTTCACCTTATACCTTCCGGTTAAAGCCACACCGGACGAAAAAAAAGCCAAAGAAACTCAAAGCCATACTACTCCAATAGCCCAAAAGCCAACCCAACCTGTGATTAAAAAAGAAAAAACAACAACTGCGCCTGCTAAAGAGGAGAAAGCGGAAATAAAGCAGGAGCAGGCAAAGAAACTTATCCTCATCATAGAAGATGATCCTGAATTCGCCAGAATATTGCAGGGAATGGCAACAGAAAGAGGTTATGCTACCGCTTCTGCCGCAGATGGAGAAAAAGGTTTTCTGCTGGCAAAACAACTTATACCGGATGCAATTATTCTGGATATAAAGTTACCAGGACAAGACGGATGGAAAGTACTTAAGCAACTTAAAGAGACGAAGGAATTAAAGTTCATTCCGGTTCATATCATAACCTCAACGGACCAGGACGCAGAGCGTCCGTACACTGATTATGAAACCTTCCTGCAAAAGCCCGTTAGCCTTGAGAAACTGGATGAAACTTTTTCCAAAATATTTGTAAGCAAAGAGGAAGATGTAAAGTCGGTATTAATTGTGGAAGATGATAAAGACCAAAATAATGCTATCAAATCTTTGCTGGAAAGCAAAGGTATTCATGGCGAACAAGCTTTTTCCGGCCTTGATGCAATTAACTATTTATTATCAAACAAAAAAGCCGATGCTGTTATACTTGATATTAAGCTCCCTGATTATAATGGGCTTAATTTGCTAAGATACATCAAAGAAGATCTGGATTTAAAAGAACTTCCGGTGATAATCTATTCCGGCAAGGAAATTACCAATGAGGAAGAAATAAAGCTTAAAAAATACTCCAAAGCGATTATTGTAAAAACAGCACACAGCTTTGACAGACTGCTGGATGAAGTAAACTTGTTTTTGCATTCAGTAAAAGAGCCTCAACAAAACGAAATATCGATTAAGCCCCATCGGTCCGAAGAAATCTTAAGTGGAAAAAAGGTTTTGCTGGTAGATGATGATATCAGAAATATTTATGCCTTGTATAATGTTCTGGAATTAGAAGGAATGGAAATAGTAACGGCGGGGAATGGAGTGGAAGCATTGGAAAAGCTGGAGGAGAACCCGGATGTAAACATCATTTTAATGGACATAATGATGCCTGAAATGGATGGATATGAAGCAATAAGGCAAATAAGAAAAAACAACCGTTTTAAGTATATTCCTATTATTGCCATTACCGCCAAAGCAATGAAAGGAGACCGGGAAAAGACCATACAAGCGGGAGCCTCTGACTATATAGCCAAACCTATAGACATCGACCGTCTCCTTTCATTAATGCGGGTGTGGATGTATGAACAAATAAAAGTTAAGTTGTAATGGATATTGGCGATGATGATATCGATCACTTGCTTTTAAAAATTAAAGACCAATATGGGTATGACTTTACCAATTATGCTCGTGCCTCTTTATTAAGGCGTATTATCAGGTTCATTCGTATACACAATCTACCAGACATAACAGAACTGGAAAAAGCCGTTCTGAACGACGAAAATTTTTTTGAGGTTTTTGTACAGGAGCTAACGGTAACCGTAACGGAAATGTTCCGTGACCCCTCGTTTTATAAAGCTATCAGAGAAAAAGTAATTCCGGCCCTGGGCACATATCCTCATTTGAGAATCTGGGATGCCGGTTGCTCAACCGGAGAAGAGGTTTATTCCCTATCTATTTTACTGAAAGAAGAAGAATTGTACGATCGTTCAATAATCTATGCAACTGACATAAATCAGAAAGTATTAATGCAGGCCAAAGAAGGAATCTATGATTTGAGCCAGATGCAGGAATATACCACAAACTATATCAACGCAGGGGGAAAAAGAGCCTTTTCTGATTATTACTATGCCAAATACAAACGGGCAATATTCGATGCCTCACTAAGGAAAAATGTTATTTTCTCTGCACATAATCTCGCTACGGATAGTTCCTTTAATGAATTTAATCTTATTGTTTGCAGAAATGTACTAATCTATTTCAACAAAGAACTCCAAAGAAGGGTTATTGAATTGTTTCTGGACAGCCTGACCATGTTCGGATACCTTGCCTTAGGTGCTAAAGAAACATTGGCACTTACGGGTTTGGCGAATCACTTTGAAACAGTGGATAAGAATGAAAAAATCTATAGGCGAATAAAATAAAAGAAGATGAAAGGAAAAAAATACGAACTCATTACCCTTGGAGGTTCGTTAGGAGGTATAGAAGCTTTGTCTATGCTGCTCCAATCACTGCCGGAGCATTTTCCTTTGCCTATAGTAGTAGTTTTACACAGATTACGAAATGTAAAAAGTTCACTCGTTGACCTTCTGGCTACCAAAGCTAAAATAACCGTGAAAGAGGCTGATGAAAAGGAACCGATAAAGCCGGGAGTTATGTACATCGCTCCGGCCAATTATCATTTATTGATAGAGAAAGATAAAACACTGTCTTTATGCATATCTGAACTGGTAAATTACTCAAGGCCTTCTATTGATGTTACCTTTCAGTCTGCCGCTGATGTTTATAAAGATAAGCTGATCGGAATATTATTAACCGGGGCAAATGAAGATGGCGCAGAAGGGCTTCAGTATATGGCAGAACAAGGAGGATTAACCATTGTGCAGGAGCCATCGGAAGCACAATCGCCAGTAATGCCATTGGGGGCGCTCAAAAGGTTTAAGCCCGAATATATTCTCGATATAGAAGGAATTAAAAAGTTTTTATTAGAGCTCGATAGTTATGCAAGATAAGTTCGTACCAAATATTCCTGTAAATATCCTTTTGGTGGATGACAAAAGAGAAAATTTGTATGCTCTTCGGCAACTCTTGCAGGAAGAAGGAGCAAATATGAACTTTTTGGAAACTACCTCAGGGCCGGAAGCACTTAAAATAGCTCTGGAGAAAGAGGTGGCACTGATACTGCTGGACGTACAGATGCCGGAAATGGATGGATTTGAAGTGGCAAGACTTCTTAAGTCCAACAAAAAAACGAGCCTTATTCCGGTAATATTTGTAACAGCTATGAGCTATGAGATCCCTTTCGTACTGAAAGGGTACGAACAGGGGGCCGTAGACTATTTACTCAAGCCATTGAATCCTGCTATTACCAGAGCGAAAGTAAAAGCATTTGTGAAACTGCACTTACAACAAAAGGAACTCGAATACAAAAACTCCCTTCTTGAGAATCTGGGATTGCTGGTTAACAATTCCCTCGACCCAATGGCCATATTATCTGAGGATGATTTTACTATTTCCATAAGCAATCCATCATGGGAAAACTTATTAGGTTATAGCCCCTCCGAACTAAACGGAAAACCTTTTCTGGATTTGGTTTTGAAAAGTAATGAGCTACAGCAGGCACTGGAAACTGCCAAAAACAACGGGCATGTACTGAACAACTACGAGTGTGAGCTAATTGGCAAAAACGGCCAACAGAAATGGTTTACCTGGACCTTCGTATTAAAAAATGGCAAATGGTATGGCAACGGCCGCGATATTACAGAAAGGAAAAACGCAGAAATGGCTTTGTACAGAGCTAATGAAGATCTTGAAAAACGTGTAAAGGAGAGGACTGCAGAGCTTATTCAGGCAAATAAAGAATTGAAGGGGGAAATTGAAAAGAGAGCAAAAGCAGAAGAAACTTTAAGAAAGAACAATGAAATGCTCACACGAACCAATAGAGACCTGGATAACTTTGTTTACACGGCTTCACATGATTTAAAACTTCCCATTGCCAACATGGAAGGCTTAATCCAGACGCTTAACGAAGAACTTGGCGAACACTCCCAGGATATTCAGGCCATACTTGACATGCTCAACACAAGTGTATTGCAGTTAAAATCAACCGTTCAGGACTTATTACGAATCATTCAAATTCAAAAAGAGCCAGAGGAAAAATCAGAAAAAGTTGATTGTGCTGAACTAATGGAAGAAATTAAGCTTAGCATTAAAGAACTAATTGAATCTTCAGATGCAGAAATAATTGAAGACTTTGGACAGTGTACACAATTAGAAATTAGCAAGGCCAGTTTAAAAAGCATCATTTATAATCTTTTGACCAATGCCATCAAATACAAATCTCCTGACCGGAAACCTGTTATCGAAATTCGGTTAAAAGAAGAAAATGCACACGCTATTCTATCCATTAAAGACAATGGATTAGGCATTAATATGCAGAATAAAGATAAACTTTTTACCATGTTCAAAAGAATGCACGACCATGTGGAAGGCAGTGGTATCGGACTGTACATTGTAAAAAGAACAGTAGAAAAGTACGGTGGAGAGATCGAGGTTGAAAGTGAAGTAGGCAAAGGCAGTACATTTACCATTATCTTGCCCAAAGTATCTGCTCCCGTATCTTCATCCTAATGTCATTTGAAGATTTTAATACCGGCTACTGTACATAGTACTCCGGTTATAAGCAAACGCAAATAATACATCGCCTCCAAAGAGTAATTACTATTTTTGCTAAAACAGAGAAAAACAAAAGTAGATTTTCTCATTGGAGTAGCCATTATCCTTATTAATAGTTTTTTAATTCGAATATCTATCAACGTCCAGCTATGCCCCATATACAAGAGTTCATAATTCCCTGGGCTGGTCACTATTGATTTATAAAATCTAAGATACCTTGGTTAATCGAATTCAATGAATTCATCTAATATCTTTTCTAATGATTTAAAGATAAAAAACCACTTCTTGTTTTTATCAATGCCAACTTTCGTTAAAAAACAGAAGTATTCCGATATAAAGTAAGATAGCTTGTGATGTTATTGAGATAAGTAACTGTTGAAATCGAAGGTAGATTGAACAATTAAAGATGGAACTTAATCCATTAAAAAGCCTGATATTATCAATGTCGTTTAACCATTTGTATCCATAGTCTACAAAGAGTTAAACGACATTGTATTCAATGATTATTTATTAGGTTGAGGAGTGATTCTCAAATAAGGTTTTATCTTAGTATAACCTTTAGGGAACTTAGCTGCAATTTCCTCATCCTTAATTGCCGGAACTATGATGCAATCATCCCCGTCTTTCCAGTTTCCAGGAGTTGCTACACTGTATTGCGCAGTAAGCTGTAGAGAATCTACCACTCTTAATATCTCATCAAAGTTTCTACCTGTAGAAGCAGGATAAGTAAGTGTTAGCTTAATTTTCTTATCAGGGCCAATAATAAATACAGATCGTACGGTTGCATTTTCACTTGCATTCGGATGGATCATATCATATAAAATAGCAACTTTCCTTTCCGGATCTGCAATCAATGGATAGTTTACCGTACAATTCTGGGTTTCATTAATATCATTAATCCAGTTTTTGTGATCAACCAGTGGATCCACACTTACTGCGATGATTTTCACATTTCTTTTATCAAACTCTGGTTTTAGTTTTGCAGCAAGCCCCAGCTCTGTAGTACAAACAGGAGTAAAATCCTTTGGGTGTGAAAACAAAATAGCCCAGCTATCACCAATCCACTGATGGAAATTAATAGTTCCCTCAGTAGTTTCCGCTGTGAAGTCCGGAGCAATATCTCCTAATCTAAGCGCCATAATATTATAGTTTAGTTTTAGTTTAATTTTAAATTGTAAAAGAGCAATATTAATTTTTTCAGGGAAATATTCAAGTTGGCCGTAGGTTTAATTTCTAACGTTAACATTTTTACTGCCTAATTTGTTAACCTACTATATCTTAAAATTAAACACCTAAAACTATTATGATCACTAAATCAGCCAATGCTTCGTGGAAAGGAAACTTCATTAATGGAAAAGGAACTTTTTCCGTACAAAGCGGAACTATTAAGGACGCGCCCTACGACGTTGCCAAACGTTTTGGAAATGAAAAAGGGGCTAACCCGGAAGAGTTGATCGCTGCTGCTCATGCCACCTGCTATTCCATGGCTCTGGCCGCCGATCTTATCAAAGCCGGGTACGCTCCGGAAACGATCAATACTGTTGACAAAGTGAATCTTGAAAAAAAAGATAACGGTTTTGAAATTGTGAAAATTGAAGTAGTCTGTGAAGCTCAGGTAAATAACATTACAGAACAGGAGTTTTTGAAAATTGCCGAAGAAACCAAGAAAACATGCCCTGTTTCCAAGGCCTTAAAAGCAGTACCGTTTGAATTAAGTGCCAAACTATTATCTGCAGGCGCCGTTTCTTAGTCACTGATGTTTATGAATAGCGAGCGTGCTTTATTCCCTCGCTGTTCATACCTTTGAAGTTATATCAAATCGTAATATTCTCCTTTTTCATTAAAAGCTTTACACTTCAGTGTATCTTTAAAAATTTCAGGTTTTAAAATTGGTTTGCCGTTTAACATTCTCACGCATTCCTGAATTCCCTCAATGATAGACGGATGTGGATGAATTAATTCCGACAGCTCTTCTATACCTTTATCCATTGAAATTAAAAGAGCCACAGCCTGAATGGCGCTTGAGGCATGCTCTCCCACCGCCCTCATGCCAAGTATTTTCATTTCATCATCGTTTGTTACAATTATCTTAAAAAAACCATTCGTATCTCTCATGGCAATAGCTCTGGGAATCAGGCTATAGTCCATACTTACAACTTTGTAACAAAGACCACGCTTCCGCGCTTCCTGCTCATTCATACCAACACCGGCCATTTCCGGATTAAGGAACATTATAGTGGAAATATTTTTATAGCTAAGTGGTTTGGTTGTAACACCAAACATCTTCTCTATCGCGTGGCGGCCTTCCAGTTCTGCTACATTCACTAAGGCAATGTCTGCAGTAAGATCACCAACCACATAAATATTAGGAACAGAGGTTTGAGAGTCAAAATTTTCTATAACGCCAGATGCAGTAAACT
>DATCKK010000591.1:0-11709 GCA_036562325.1 Cytophagaceae bacterium
ATATATGACATAGGAGTATTTGTTTCGATTCGCAAAATAACGTCTGAATTATTGAAATTATTTGTTTGTACGGAATCAGTATATCTAAGTTATTAACCGATGATTTTTAAAAAAGCTGCAATAAATGGCGAGGCAAGTAGCAGGCCGTCGAAACGGTCCAGAAATCCGCCATGTCCTGGTATGCTTGAGCCCGAATCTTTAATTGCCAGGCTTCTTTTTAACAGCGACTCTACCAGGTCTCCGTAACTACCGAAAACTATAATAATAAGTGAAAGTAATACCCATTCTACATTATTTAGTTCTTCAAAAAAGAATGAGATAACCAGGGCGGTTGCGATACTTAGCAAAGCACCGCCAATAGTTCCTTCCCAGGTTTTTTTGGGTGATATGCGAAAGAATAATTTATGTTTTCCCAGCGCCATTCCTGCCAGGTATCCGCCTATATCGTTTGCCCATAAAAGGAATAATATTCCAAGAATAATATGGGAGCTGTAAACTCCCTGGAAATAAGCCGATACATTCATTAAGGCAAATGGGATAGCTATGTAAATGTTTCCTAAAAAAGTAAATGCAATGGTCACAAAAGGCTTTTCATATTTTTGAAATAATTCAAACAGGAAAAGCAGAAAAAGGAATGGGAACAGAAGGTAATAAAATTTGAAACTGAGTATTTGTTTTTCAATAAGGAAAATCAAAGTAAAAATCAGCATTCCGGAAAGTAACCCAAAAGGTTTATTTATTTTAATATCTGCTTTCTCAAGGAGTGAATAAAACTCAGAAAGTGTAAAATAACAAATGGCGAAGAAAAGAAGAAGGTAAGACCACTCATTAAAATATATACAACTAATTACTATAGTTCCACCAACTAAGCCGGCAATAATGCGTTGCTGAATATTACTTAACTTCTCTAATCTAAAGTTCATTTCTTTTGTTAGGGCTTTCATTGGCCTTGTCACGATTTAATATTCCTGACCTCAGGGATATATTTCTATAATAGTAAATTAATAAACTTCCTACTGCTAAAGCAAATAACATGCTTCCCAAAGGGATTGATTGCGTACTTTCAATATCGAAATCCAATTGCTTTTTGTTTCTCATATTCATTAATATGAGAGTAAACCCATTATTAATTAAATGGACAATAATAGGTATCAGCAAATTGCCTGACCAATAATATAAATATCCGAATAGAACTCCAAGCATCATTCTGGGGAAAAAGCCAAAGAACTGGAAGTGAATAAAACTGAAAAGAAAACCTGTCAGAAATATTGCGATATGCGGATTTCCCAATGCCCGATGTAATTCATTTTGTAAAAGCCCCCGGAAAAGAAATTCTTCCCCAATGGCCGGAATGATGGCGATGACCAGAAATACCAGAATAAATTCGGAAGTTGTGTCATAAGGGATGAGGAATTGGGTTAACTTTTCCATCTGTGTTTCTTTTTCCAACATCCATTGTTCCAGGGTTGATAGTGCTTCCGGAAGATGCAGAGATTTGTTCCATTCTACTACATAAGCAACCACGGGCATTAAGGTAAATATGAGTAAGATGGAAAGAGCCAGAAATACGACGATGTTTTTCCAGTTTGTGATTAATTCAGGCAATAGGTCTTTTTTCAGGAGTAATAGATACGTCAGAGGAAATACGATAAAAGTGAAAGTGGCACTGATCGCCTGAGTTAAGAGTAACTGCCTTTGCTGGTCGTCACTGATTTTGCTCAATTCCAGGAGTTTTAATGCGTCTGCAGATGAAGTGCCGACAACCGCCTGTGCGATCAAAGTAGCCAGAGCCACTCCTATAATTAACAGGCCGGTGTATACCAGAAGAACTCCGAAGCCTTTGAGAATTTTTAATCCGAAAGGATTGTTTTCGCTGTTATAATTGTCCATAAAAGTGTAAATTTACTTTAAAAATCGATATATAAAATTGGTACGGATAGGAAAGTTAGAATTAGGGGAGTTTCCGCTACTGTTGGCTCCAATGGAAGATGTGAGTGATCCTCCGTTCAGGGCGGTTTGCAAAGACAACGGGGTTGACCTGATGTATACAGAGTTTATTGCGGCTGAAGGGCTGATCCGTGACGCTGCAAAGAGTGTACAAAAGCTGGATATTTATGATTATGAACGTCCTATTGGTATTCAGATTTTTGGTGATAAGATCGAGTCTATGAGGGAAGCCGCTGCGATTGCAGAAGCGGCAGGCCCTGAATTAATAGATATTAACTATGGTTGTCCGGTTAAAAAAGTAGCTTGTAAAGGGGCAGGGGCCGGAATTTTACTTGACCTTCCTAAAATGCAAAAGATGACGGAGGAGATAGTAAAGAGGACTTCCCTTCCTGTAACAGTGAAAACACGCCTTGGCTGGGATGATAGTACGATTAAAATTATGGAGGTGGCCAAGCGTTTGCAGGATGTTGGGATTCAGGCCTTAACCATACATGGCCGAACCAGGCAGCAGATGTACAAAGGCGAAGCTAACTGGGCCTACATTGCCGAAGTAAAAAATAACCCGGAAATAAAAATTCCCATTTTTGGAAATGGGGATATTGACTCTCCTCAGAAAGCCTTGGAATATAGGAATAAATATGGAGTAGATGGAATAATGATTGGGCGTGCGGCAATTGGTTATCCTTGGATATTTAAGGAAATAAAACATTATTTCCAGACGGGCGAATTACTCGCTAAGCCAGGCATCAAGGAGCGGATAGAAGTTTGTAAAAAGCATTTAATAAGATCTGTGGAGTGGAAAGGCCCTAAACAAGGTATTTTTGAGATGCGTCCACACTATACCAATTACTTTAGAGGAATAGCAGATTTTAAACCATTCAGGGCTAGGTTAGTGGAAGCTAGGTCTATGGAAGAAGTATTGGGAGTTTTGGATGAAGTAGGAGAAAGCTTTGTAACGGTATAAGCAAGCAAATTCAAGTTTTCAAAAAGGGAAGTGCTACAAAGAAGTTATTAGTCAAAAATAAAAAGGCTTGAAAGTATTACCTTTCAGGCCTTTTTTCTATTTATAATGATTGGTGTTAAGGACTTAGCTTACAGCAACAACTTCTTTTACTTCAGGTACCATTCTTTTTAGAAGATTTTCAATGCCTGCTTTAAGCGTAACAGTAGATGAAGGGCAGCCGCTGCATGAACCCTGAAGTTCTACTTGTACCACGCCATCTACAAAGGATTTAAAGTTAATAGCTCCTCCGTCTTGTTCTACGGCTGGTTTTACATAATCATCCAATACTACTTTGATTCTGGATACTACTTCCGGTTCATTCGGATCAATAGCTTCTTGTTTAATTTCCGGCTTTTCCAAAAATAGTGGTTTCCCTTCTTCCAGAGAGCTTTTGATCAACGCACGAATCATCGGGCTTATTTCGTACCAGTCGATATCTTCTGCTTTTGTAATAGTGATAAAATTCGCTGTAATGAATATTCTTTTTACAAAATTAAATCTAAAAAGATCCAGTGCCAGCGGACAGTTTTGCGCTTCTGCAGGGTTTGTATATTCTACAGTGCCTTCTGGTAAAAGAATAATATCTGCTACAAATTTTAATGTATTGGGATTGGGATTTGATTCTGTGTAAATCTCTATAGGTCTTTTATTTGTTTCCATACTTCACCAAATTGATTTTTAAGCTTTTAAGTTTCTTTAAGTGATTTAATGATCACTTTTATCAAATATCAAAATCACAAATCATAAAATCTAAAACTCAATAAAATTCAACTCTTAAATTCCAAATACACTTGAGTAGTGGGCTATTTGAATTTTGAAAATGGAGCTTCTTGAGATTTATGGATTATTATTTGTAATTTCTAACAGTAAAGTTAGCTAACTAAATTTACAAATTATAAGTCGAACAACCAAAAAGAGTATGCGGTAGCTATTTTTTATCGTGGCTGGCAATAACGACTGCTGCAGTAGCGTCTCCTGCAACATTAATAACTGTCCTGAACATGTCGAGTATCCGGTCAGGAGCCAGGATGAGTACAAGGCCTTCCAAAGGGATTCCGACAGATTGTAAAACCATAGTAAGTGTGACTATGCCCGCACTGGGAATTCCCGCGGCTCCGACAGCGCCTAAAGTAGCAGTTAAGATAATTACTACTTGCTGAAAAATAGTGAGGTCCAAACCATATACCTGAGCAAGAAAAACTGCGGCTATACATTGATAAATGGCAGTACCATCCATATTGATGGTGGTTCCGAAAGGAAGCACGAAGCCTGCTACTTCTTTGGATACGCCAAGATGTTTTTCGACTCTTTCAATAGTAACCGGCAAAGTGGCGCTACTTGAACTGGAGGAGAAAGCCAGAAGCAGGGCAGGCCTCATACCTTTAAAAAACTGTCCGTAGCCAATCTTAGAGAAGAGTCGGAATATGAGAGGATAGAGAAGGAAAAGAATAATAAACAAACCAATTAGTACAGTTACTACATACCAGAAAAGAGCACTTATCAGATGAAATGGATTGTCTTTAGCTATCTGTATAATTGCCGATCCCATGAGGGCAAATACCCCAATAGGAGCAAAGTACATAATGAGTGTTACAAGTTTTATAAATATCTCGTTCAACCCATCAAAGAAGCGTACGACAATCTCTGTTTTGGTTGAAGGAATCTGTGTTAGGGCAATGGCAAATAGTAACACAAAGAAAACCACCTGAATCATGCTTCTATTGTTGGAAGCAGCGGCAAATATATTGTCAGGGATCAGCTCGGCCAGAGGGGCTAGTTTGCCTTTAGAATCATCTTTTTGTGCCAGGCCATTTTCTGAACTATATTGTTTGTTAAGTTCATAGGCTTCAACCATTTCTTTTCTCATCTCTTCAGGCAGAGATTTGCCTGGCTGAATGATATTGACGAGAACGATCCCTAGTGTTGTAGCCGTAAAAGCCGTTATCATAAAAAGGCCTATAGTACGTATTCCAATCTGCTTTAACCTGGAAAGATCTTTCAGACTGGCAACTCCTGTGATGAGAGATGTTATAACAAGAGGTATCGCAAGAACCATAAGAAGCCTGAGAAATATGGTTCCGACAGGTTTAATATAATCTAAAGTAAAATCTATACCCCAGGAAAAACTCGGAACAGTTAGCCCCCAGAGAAGGCCTAACACTATTCCGATAATAATCTGAATATACAGAGGTATGCCTTTAGACTTTTTTTTGCTCATTTACTATAACTTCACTGCTTTGTTTCTTAAATAAAAATCGGCAAGCACAAGGGCGGCCATAGCTTCTACGATTGGTACAGCTCTGGGTACCACACAAGGGTCATGCCTTCCTTTTCCGGATACAATTGTGGACTCTCCTGCCTGATTAATACTTTCCTGATCTTTCATGATAGTGGCGACAGGCTTAAATGCAACCCTAAAATAAATGTCTTCGCCATTGGATATTCCTCCCTGCACCCCGCCTGAATAATTGGTTTTTGTGCGCACCTTATCACCATCTTTATAAAAAATATCATTGTGTTGCGAACCATACATTTCCACACCTGAAAAGCCGCTTCCGTACTCAAATCCTTTCACTGCATTGATGCTTAACATAGCTTTCCCTAATTCGGCATGTAGCTTATCAAAAACAGGTTCACCCCAGCCAACCGGCGTACCTTTGATAACACATGAAACAACTCCACCAATCGTATCCTGGTTCTTTCTGGCTTGATCAATCAACTCAATCATTTTATCCGCCATTGTTGGGTCAGGGCAACGGACTATATTGGTTTCTGTTTGGGATAAGTCCAGTTCTTTATAATTATCGGAAATGCGAATGGGCCCAACCTGAGATACATAAGCGGTAATTTCAACCCCAAGTTTTTTTAACAGAGTTTTAGCAATTGCTCCCGCAGCAACTCTGGCAAGTGTTTCACGAGCCGAGCTTCTTCCACCGCCCCGGTAATCTCTTATTCCATATTTTTCCTGATAGGTAAAGTCGGCGTGAGAAGGCCTGTATTTATCTGCTATGTGCGAATAATCTTTGCTTCTTTGATCCGCATTTCTTACTATCATGGCGATAGGGGTTCCGGTTGACTTACCTTCAAAAACTCCGGAAAGTATTTCAATTATGTCTTCTTCTTTTCTTTGTGTGGTTATCTTTGACTGGCCAGGCTTTCTTCTGTCCAGTTCGGCTTGTATAAACTCCTGGTCAATTTCCAACCCTGCCGGGCAACCATCTAAAATAACTCCAACAGCAGCACCGTGAGACTCTCCAAAAGTGCTTATCCTGAACAACTTTCCGAAACTATTACTCATCGTTTAAAAATTAATATTGCAGTGGTTACTAACATAAGCAAAATAATCAGGTTCGCAAAGAACTTTAGTGTTTGATCCTTTTGCTTAGGCTGCAACTTGTTTGGTACCTTGTCAATAATTTTATTATAAAATGGATCTGAATTGGAAGCAATGTATGTGTTCTTTAAACTCTCTCCCTCAACAATGATCACCTTGGAAGGGCGTAGTGTATCGTATTGCTTTTTATCCAGATTAAAGAAAATCCAGTAAAAATAGTCATTTAGATTAAATCTTCCCGGTTCTTTTGCTACAATATTGAAGGTAAATGTTTTTGAGACTGATTTATCTTTGTTTCGGCTTTCGTTCACACGAGGTGAATGAATATCCAGGTTGCTGCTTTCCCGTACGAATGGTTTGTCTATGATGGTAGCGTTGCCATCTCCTATGATGGTAAACTTATAGGTAAAAGCTTCGCCTGTGGTGGTTTCTTTTTTGTTTAGAGATTCCGTAAAAGTAAAATTGCCCACCGGTGCCGAATTTCTGAAAGGGTGTGGAGGCAATGCAACAACATCTATAATTACAGGTTCGGAAGAATAAGTTGTAACCTCTGGTTTTCTTTCTATACTGATAGAAGTTTCTGCTTTGGAGTAGGTCATTACTTTAAAATCCATTGAAGGAAAACTTATTTTAAGACTATCAATAGAGTGGCAAAGTAATTCGTGCAGTAAAAAACAATTGTAGACTTTCCCATTTATGGACATGGTATCTACTGTCAGTTCTTCCGGAGAGGACAGAGTTTGTGTCCAGCAATTGGCTGGTGTTGATTTTTTTAAGATATTCAATTTTTGTTCGTACAGATCAATAAAAGTAAGTTCACTTTTATTGTCGTTGGCAATACAAAACAAAAGAGCTATTTTAAATGCTTCTCCTTCGTATACAGAAGACTTTGATGGTTTTAAAACCAGAAAGGCGTCAGTCGGTTCCGGCTCATACTCAAGAGAGGGGTCGGGTTTAAACGTTATTGGCTTTGCTGCTCCTTCAACTTTGATAGTAGTTTCTTCTGAGTGTAATACTTTATCCCGAAGCGGAATTTTTAATGCAGGAATTACAAAATTACCTGATTTACGCGGACTGTAATATTGAATAATTTTGTAAGTACCATCTGTGTTTTCAGAAAGGTATACTGTTCGTCCTTTTATGAAATCAGGGATATCCGGAAAACGATAAGTTTTATAAGCTAAAAACTCTTTTTTATTTTCTTGTGAAAAAATCAGTGATATGGTAAAGTCTTCTCCTACTGTGAGAGATTTCTTTCCTAAAATAATTCCCGGTTGTTCACAAAGAGCCATGACCGGGAAGGCCAGCAGCAGGGCAAGCGCAAAAAGCGTTGTACGGAATAGTTGAAATAAACTCTCTTCTCGTTCGTTGAGCATTATGTAATAATTTGCGAAAATATTAAAATTTCGACGAACAAATAATTGATTTCATCGTATAATTTACTAAATTTATAGTGTTAGGCTTAAATGTAAGCTTACACAGATTTTTAACCTAAAAGCTCAAGAAAACTATGCTAGACTACGTAAAACTGATTATTGAAAAGGTTAGTTTTGACCAAAGTCTCTTCGAGAAAGAATTAAGGAAGAGCATTAAAGATCTGATTCATGATGATCTAATCGAACTCAAGAAATGGTGTTACGACAAATTTGGTAACAAACACAATCACATTTTGGATCGATGTTTTGCTACGTAGCATACAAATCCATTAGTCACTTGCTTTAACAAAAGAAATATTTCTGACCAGTCCATCTAACTTGGTCCGTTTTAAAGCTGAATATTTGAAGAGGTCATTAAAGATTTCTTTGGTGACCTCTTCCCAATCTTTCCTCTTCATTCCTTTCAATCGCTCATCAGGAATAAACGCCTTTTCATTGTGTTTTTTTGAGAATCTGTTCCAGGGGCATACGTCCTGACAAATATCACAACCGAATATCCAGTTGCCAAACTTGTTTTTAAATTCAATGGGTATTTCTTCTTTCAACTCAATTGTCAGGTAAGATATGCACTTACTAGCATCAACGATATAGGGCGAAGATATTGCATCCGTAGGACAGGCATCAATACATCGGGTACAGGTGCCACAATAATCTTTAACAGGTCCGTCGTATTCAAACTCCACATCTACAATTAATTCGGCAATGAAAAAAAAGCTTCCGGACTGTTTATTAATAAGATTAGAATGTTTGCCAATCCAACCCAACCCGCTTTTTTTAGCCCATACCTTATCCATAACTGGGGCAGAGTCTACAAATGCTCTGCCGTGTATTTCGCCTATTTCCTCTTGTAGGGTTCGTAAAAGTTCTTTTAGCTTATCTTTTATGACAAAATGATAGTCTGTACCATAGGCATACTTGGAAATTTTGTAATTATCCTCTTCCGGTAGTTCTTCTTCCGGGTAGTAATTATAAAGCAGGCTTATGACCGACTTGGCACCTTCTACTAACAGGGTTGGGTCCAGGCGTTTGTCAAAATGATTCTCCATGTAGCTCATCTTCCCATGCATTCCTTGCTTCAGCCACTTCTCCAGTCTTGGAGCTTCTTCTTCAAGAAATTCCGCTTTGGACACACCGCAATAGTCAAAGCCTAACTCTCTGGCTTTGGTTTTCAATATCCTGCTGTTTTTTTGCTGAAGTGAAGCCATAAAATAGGTCTGATCGCCAGAAAGTAAAGGCTTGTTAGCTAAACAAAGTTCCTGTTTGGGAGGGTGGAACTATTTTCAAATGTTTATAAGCAAGAGGTGTGGCTTCCCGGCCTCTCGAAGTTCTCTTTATGTATCCTTCCTGGATTAGAAAGGGCTCGTATACCTCTTCTATGGTTTCTGCTTCTTCTCCACAGGCAGTAGCTATGGTAGAAATACCTACCGGCCCGCCTTTAAATTTTTCAATAATGGTAGAAAGAATTCTATTGTCCATTTCGTCCAACCCATTTTGGTCTACAGATAGAGCTTCTAGTGCAATTTTCGAAATGTCCAGGGTGATTATTCCTTTTCCTTTAATTTGAGCAAAGTCTCTGGTCCTGCGCAAAAGATTATTGGCAATACGTGGTGTACCACGACTTCTGCGGGCGATTTCATAAGATGCCTCATCTTCAATTGGCGTATTCAAAATGGAAGAGGATCTTTTTACAATACTGGAAAGAAGTTTGGCGTCGTAATATTCCAGACGTGCATTAATACCGAATCGGGCACGGAGCGGAGAAGTAAGTAATCCGGCTCGTGTAGTGGCACCAATCAGAGTGAATGGATTAAGCCCGATCTGAACGGTTCTTGCATTTGGGCCTGAGTCAAGCATGATGTCAATCTTATAGTCTTCCATGGCAGAATATAGATACTCTTCCACTACGGGGTTTAGCCGGTGTATTTCATCTATAAAGAGGACATCATTGGTTTCAAGATTGGTCAGAAGGCCGGCGAGGTCGCTTGGTTTTTCAAGCACCGGGCCGGAGGTAATCTTGATCCCTGCCTGAAGCTCATTCGCTATAATATTGGATAAGGTGGTCTTTCCGAGGCCCGGCGGGCCGTGAAGTAATACGTGATCTAATGCTTCTCCTCGTTGCCTGGCTGCTGAAACGAAAATTTTCAGATTTTCAACCACTTTCTCCTGCCCGGCAAAATCATCGAAAGTCAAAGGCCTCAAAGCCTTTTCGATTTCTTTTTCTACAGGACTAAAATGTTCGTTATCAGCTCTTAAATAATCCTCACGCATAGTTCTAAACTTCAAATTTCTACTAAAATACAACATCGGAAAGACAAATTCATCATTTAAATGTAACTTTGCATAACTTTACATAGATTATGCTAGTGGATCAGAAAGAGTGGTACAGCGAGTGGTTTAATTCTCCTTATTATCATATCTTATATAAAAACCGGGATGAAAAGGAGGCGGAGTTTCTGCTGACTAATTTGTCTCGTCATTTGCAGTTTCGGAAGGAAGATAGAATATTGGATGTGGCCTGCGGAAGAGGAAGGCATGCTATTTATCTGAACTCTATAGGGTTTGATGTTTTTGGAATTGACCTGTCTCCAGAAAGTATATCTTATGCAAAACAGTTTGAAAATGAGCGGCTGCATTTTGCAGTAAAAGATATGCGGCATATAGGATTTTCCGGTGAATTTGACTATGTGTTGAATGTATTTACCAGTTTCGGTTATTTTCAGGAGGAAAATGATAATCTCCAGGCAGTAAAATCTATGGCTGGTGCTTTAAAGCCGGGAGGTACTTTGGTGATGGATTTTATGAATTCGGAGAAAACTCTTAAAGAATTGGTAAAATGTGAAGTTAAAGAAGAGGATGGAATAAAGTTTTTTATTGAACGTACCGTCAAGGATGCTTTCCTTCTCAAAAAGATTAACTTTAAGGATCAGGGGATACATTATGCTTTTGAAGAAAAGGTAAAGCCTTTAACCTACTCTGATTTTATAAAATATTTTAACTTTGCCGGCCTGTCTGTTAAAGAGGTGTTTGGAGATTATAGTTTAAATCCGTTTGATTCGAAAACCTCTGATCGTATGATCTTTATAACAGAAAAAAATTAAATTAACGAATGGTATTTAACCTTGCTATCCTGTTTTTGACGGCTTTGCTTGCTGGCTTAACCGTATTTTTTATACCAGGCCTGAATCTGAAAAGATTTAAAGTGGTATTATCTTTTAGCGGTGCTTATCTTTTTTCCATTACTGTTATTCATATACTTCCGGAGATATTTCATGAAGCTGAGGATTTTACCCTTACAGGGATATTTGTTCTCGGAGGATTCTTCCTTCAGATGATATTGGAATATTTTTCCAGTGGGGTAGAGCACGGGCATATTCATATCCATGATGATGGCCCGCATCATTCTCATATTCCAGTATCCCTGTTAGTGGCTTTATGTATGCATGCCTTTTTGGAAGGTACTCTTTTGGTTCACCCTTCGCACTCTCATGGCACCTCGGATACTCATACACTGCTTTATGGACTGATACTTCATAAGATACCTGAAGCTTTTGCATTGATGTCTGTGTTATTGGCTCAAATGAGAAAGAAATATATAGCGCTGACTTTATTGTTGATATTTTCAGCCATGTCTCCCTTGGGCCTTATAGCCAGCAATTTCTTTTATTATGAAGCTATTGCGGGTTCTCAGTTTTTTACCTATCTGTTTGCTTTGGTAGCGGGAAACTTTCTTTATATCTCCACTACTATATTTTTTGAAACGAGTCCAACCAGCCACAAATTTAAAGCTAATAAGCTGTTAGTTTCGGTGCTTGGTGCCGTCATGGCCGTAATGGCAGAGTACTTTCTATAAAAATAAAAGCCGCTAACATTACTGTCGCGGCTATTTATTCAAATAAATTTAGGTGGTGGTGTGATTATTATTAGCACTTGAAATTACCCATTTTTATTTATTCTCCAACTGGTTTTAAGAGTTTTTTGTCCACATAAGG
>DATCKK010000425.1:0-1584 GCA_036562325.1 Cytophagaceae bacterium
CCGCTTAGTTAAAAAATTTGTGATTTGGTCCAAAGTATTCTCGATGGATTTTTGATTGACAAGATCGAAATAATCTTTGCGATAATCCAAAGGGTTTGGGCTAAAATTGGTAATTTCCGGCACTGACAATCCCTCTTTTCTTTGTTAATTAACATAATATGTATTATAGGACATTATAAAAGTTATTATTTTGTTAGTTATATCTTTATACCTGTGCTAGTTAAAAATGTTAACACGCAATAAAATATCCAAGAATATATTTGGCTCAATAATTTTTCCGTTAAACCACACATCCTAACCCTCTTTCACTTTTATATACACTTTTTATAAATTCCAATTAAAAGATTGCACAGGAGAATGTTAAAATATGTAGAATAGATACGATAGGTCTATCTTATAAATGTTTTGCGAAAAAATATAAAGTAACCTATTATAAAATGTTTTTAATAAAAGGAGGTGTAGGATTTTTTTAGTTTGCCTTGTGTTAAATAATTAATTAAAAGAAAGGGGTAAAAGGAATGAAAATGGGTAAAAAATTAAGCAGTATTTTATTGATTTTGGTGATGGCTGTTTGCCTCCTTAGCGGTTGTGGCAAAAAAGATTCGACGAAAAATACTACTTTAGAAGGAACTTGGGAAATAAGAGAAAGGATTGTAACAGTCGATGGAGTGAAAGATGAGGAGGATAGTGTAATTTTACCTTATAAAAAACCCATTGATGGTGTTGATGGTGTAGAGGTGATAATGCAACAATATATGCAATTTAAAAACGGTAAAGTAAAATTGTTTATGAAAATAACACTTATAGGGGAAGTACCGGGTGTTTCAGAGGGTATGGATGGTGTCTACTTAGTGCAGGAAGATGAATATTCTGTAAAAGATAATACAATTACTGTATTATCTAAGGATGAAGAAGGTAACGATTCGGAAGAGAAAGTGAAAGTGACCTATACTATAAAGGGTAATGAATTGACGATGACTTCGTTAAATCAGAGTGAACTTGGTGAAAGAGTAACTGTTGTAAAATTGATTAAAGTATCTGATAGTGAAGTAGCAGGAGCGATCGAAGGACCATTACCTTTTGAATGATGCTGATATTCTTTCCATATCAACTCTCTTAACTGGTTTTGCGTCTCATGGGTATCAACCTGTGAGACGTTTTATTTTATTTGATCCTGAACCTCGCCCATTCAAAGACAGTCAGGCAATCTCAGTTTCTGCCCGGGATAAATCATCGAGGTTTTCAGGTTGTTCAGATCTTTGATCGCGGCCACGGGTTTGCGGGGGTCGGTGTTTGGATAGTGACGGAGGGCAATTTCCCATAGGGTATCCCCCTTTTCCACGGTCACTTCCCGGCCCGGGGCTTGTCCGTGGCTCTTACCGGCGCTGTAGTAGAAAAACATGAACAGGAAAAAGAGAATAAACAGGAACAACACCAAATTGGACACTCCTTTCCGTGGGTTCCAGCGCCAACGCTTTTTCAGGCGAACGTATTTCATCGTTCCTAACCCGGTTGCATTGGTTTTTACTCCGGTGGTGTCCATGGCCATTCCCCTCCCCCCATTTTGGACAAACATTTGTTCGC
>DATCKK010000450.1:0-16162 GCA_036562325.1 Cytophagaceae bacterium
TTTCGATAAGCAGCACTAAACCCGAAATTTTGCAGGTTACCTTCATAGTAAGTGGTTGTATTAAAACGACCATACATAATAGTCCGTTAAAAATTAACGCCATTTGGTTATGTATGGTAAATGAACCCTAACCTAACTTAAGATATGAAATTGAAAACAAACAATTATGTGTTCAATTGCACGCTGTTTTTTTGCCTGCTTCTTATTGCCGGAGGTTGTACGGAGGCCACAACTGAAAATGCTCCTATTGTAACTCAGAATGAAATCCAACCAATAGAGCAAAAGCCACCACTTATTAAAAAGGAATCAAATTACACATCTTCTGTTATCTCTGTTCCTCAAACAAATACCAAACTGCGGATTTTGAAAACAGAGGAAAAAGAAGATCTCCGAAAAAAAATACCTTTAGCAAAACTATTTCACTCCAATACCAGCTTTGTTGAAAACAAGGGCCAGCTGGAAAAATTCAATGGATTTTCCCTGGAAGGAAGGGATGTTAAGTTTTATTCCAAAGCATTTGGGGGAACAGCTTATTTCACGAAAGATCGAGTGGTTTTCGGATTTATTAAACAGGAAATGGACGATGTTTACGACCGGTTACATCCTGATTATAAGCCCAAAAAAATCAAAAAAAGAGAGGCTATAGGGCTTGAAGTGCAATTTGTGGATGCCAATAAAGATGTTACTTTGTCCGGTAACTCTCCTTTTATCACTAAGTACAACTATTTCAATGGTACTGAAAATCACATAACTGATATCTCTGGATATGAGCAGGTACAGTATTCTGAAATTTATAAGAATATTGATTTAGTGTACTACCTGAAAGATAAAGAGTTAAAATATGATTTTGTTGTAAACCCTGGGGGTGATATCAGGTCCATAAAAATGCAATATGATGGGGCCAAAAGTCTCTCTATCAATAAAAAAGGGGAGTTGGAAATAGAAACAGAATGGGGGATATTATTGGACAAAACCCCGTTTTCCTATCAGGTCATCAATGGTGTTCAAAAAGAAGTTAAAGTAAGATTTAAAAAGTTAAAAAATAATCAGATTGGTTTTGAAGCCACAGAAAATTACAATAAAAAATATCCTTTAATAATAGATCCACCAACTATGGCCTGGTCCACTTTTGTGGGTGGTGCCGACGCTGCTTCCAATGGTTATTTACATGATGTTGCTGTAGATGTGAATGGTAATATATATGGTACCGGTTGGTACAACGACCGTTTCCCTATAGTGGGTGGGGTAGACGCTATTTTTGCGGGCGATGAAGCTATTGTTTTTAAGTTAGACCCATCAGGAACAACCTTGATTTATGCTTCATTCTTGGGAGGAAGTGCTATAGATATCGGCTGGGGTATTGCTGTAAATAATACAGGTGAAGCCTTTATTACCGGAACGACTACCTCTGTTGATTTCCCGACGTCAGGTACTCCTGTCAAATCTACGAATGCCGGAGGTACTGATATTTTTGTGTCCAGGCTAAATGCTGCAGGGAATGCACTTATTTACAGTACCTATTATGGTGGTGCAGAGGAAGACCGGGCTTTCGGAATAGCTATAAATGATTCGGATGAAGCTTATGTGACAGGCTCGACTAATTCTGCTGCAGGTATAAGTACTGCGGGTAGTTATCAAACGGCACTAGGAGGCTTAAATGATGTTTTATTGCTAAAATTAAACAGCAGCGGTAGTGCAGCGATATTCTGCACTTATTATGGAGGTGCCGGAGATGAACTGGGCAGGGCAATTGCCGTTAACCCAACTGATGGCGATGCTTATATCGTTGGTGCTACCAACTCTTCTACCGGCATAGCAACAGCTGGTTCTTTTGACAATACTCTTGCCGGAACGGATGGTTTTGTAGCACGATTTAATAGTACAGGAACTACGCTGGTTTATGGTGCTTATATTGGTGGAGTCGGTGGTGCGGACCATGATAAAGCAGAAGATGTAGTGGTGAAACCAAACGGGGAAGCTATAGTAGCCGGTTATACAACTTCCTATGCCGGTGCCGGAGGTTTCCCGGTGGTTAATGCTTATCAGGCAAATAATGGAGCTCCGGCAGGCGGGCCAAGGGATACTTACATGATGCGGATCTCTCCTGATGGGTCTACATTATTGAATTCTACATTTTACGGAACGGCTGTTGATGATAATAACAGGAATGGAAGCCCATTAGACTTTGTAGTTCAACACAGATCTGTTGGTGTGGATGTAAATGCTGCTGGTTATATTTTGCTTGGCTTTACAACCGATGCGGAGACAGGTACTTTAACTATGTATGATCCGGTAGATGCTTCTTATAATGGGGGAGGAGGCGGACTTGGAGATGCTTTTGCCGTGGTTTTTGAGCCAGATGGAAAGACTCCTATATTTAATACTTATCTTGGAGGCTCAGGCCATGATTATGTTACCTCCGGTGTATTATTTGATCCGTCTGGGGATTGTATTTATGTAACCGGCTCTAACCATTCCGATGAAACTACCTTTCCGACTACAGCAGGAGCATACAGAACTACAAGAGGTGCGAACCTGGGTGCAGACCAGGGGTTCATCACTAAATATTGTACTATCTTACCTGTAGAGTTTGGACAATTCGAAGTAAGTGCTACCAGTGAAATGACGGTACTGGTAGAATGGACAACCTTATCTGAAAAAAACAACAGACACTTTATTGTTCAAAGAAGTACAGATGGTGCCAGGTTTGAGGATGTTGATATTGTCCTGGGAGCAGGAAATACACATGAACCACAATCATATAGGTATGTAGACAAAAACCCATATTCAGGAACCAGTTATTATCGAATAGTTCAAGTTGACTTTGATGGCAAATCTTCTTCCTCGTCAAAAAGATCCGTTACCGTCAAATTGATTGGCCAGATTTATCTTGCGCCTAATCCCGCTTCGGATATGGTTACAATAAAAACCCAGCTTAACGAAGATAGTGAGTTGTATATAGTAATTACTAATATTCTGGGGCAGGAATTAGCCAGCTACTATTTTGATGCACAAGAAGGCACATTCGAATATATGATAGATGTTTCTTCTTTTTCCAAAGGAATGTATACTGTAAAGATGATGGCAGAAAACGAAGTGGCGACAGAAACATTAATAAGGCAATAAAAAATTAACAAAGAGCAAAAAAAATCCCTGAGTTTTTGATCAGGGATTTTTTTTATAGCTCTTTCTGAAAACACTTAATATGGCCATGCTTGTTGAGATGCAGAAAGGAAATCAAGGGGTGATAAACATATCAACCCTTGATTTCTTCAGGATGGAAAAAGCTTTGAAAATCTTAAAGGACGTTTAGTAAGTGAAAAGCTTATGAGAGTTAAATCTATACTTTCTCTTTTCCTTTTACTTTGGCAGATTTCAATTTCTCTTTTAAAAACTTTGCCGTATAACCATCGCTGGTTTCTACCATTTGCTCCGGTGTTCCTTCAAATACAATAGTTCCACCCTTATCACCACCTTCCGGGCCAAGGTCTATTATCCAATCTGCTGACTTAATCATTTCCATGTTATGTTCAATTACTATGACTGTGTTGCCCTGGTCTACCAGAGCATTAATAGCAATCAATAACTTCTTTATGTCATGAAAATGAAGGCCGGTTGTTGGCTCATCAAAAATAAAAAGAATGTGTTCATTTGGAGTAGTAATACCTTTTCCTAAGAAGGAAGCGAGCTTTACCCTTTGAGCTTCTCCTCCGGACAAGGAACTGGACGACTGGCCCAGTCTTATATATCCCAAACCTACATCACTTAACGGCTTTATCTTTTCAACGATCTTAGGTTTGTCCTTAAAAAACTCCGTAGCCTCATCTACTGTCAGGTCCAGGATGTCATTTATATTTTTGTCTTTATAAGTAACATCCAATATTTCCTGCTTGAATCGCTTTCCGTCACAACCTTCACACTTCAGGTAGATGTCTGCCATGAACTGCATCTCAATTTTAACCGTGCCTTCTCCCTGACATATCTCACACCTGCCACCTTCTACATTGAAAGAAAAGTGTCCGGGTTTATATTGCCTCGACTTGGCCACAGGTTGTTCGGAGTAAAGTTGTCTTATGGCATCATAGGCTTTTACATAAGTTACAGGATTGGATCGTGATGACTTACCTATAGGATCCTGATCTACAAATTCGACCTGTGTTATTTTATCTACACTTCCTTCTATGCCCTCATATTTACCGGTAAACTCACCGATATTTTCGTGCATCTTTTTTAAGGCAGGGTATAAAATCTTTTTAATTAAAGTTGATTTTCCTGAACCACTTACACCAGTTACCATGGTCAGGGTATGTAATGGGAACTTTACATTCAGGTCTTTTAAATTATTCTCTCTTGCTCCTTTTACTTCAATAAAGTCCAGCCAGCCTCTTCTTTGTTTAGGTATTGAGATAGTCTCTATTTCATTCAGGTATCTTGCTGTATGGGAAACTGTTTCCTTTTTCAAGTCATTGGCATTTCCCTGAAATACCAGTTCTCCACCATGAATGCCAGCATCCGGGCCAATATCAATAATCTGATCTGCAACCCGCATTACTTCTTCTTCATGCTCTACAACTATAACTGTATTTCCCAAATCTCTTAATGACTCAAGTACCCCGATTAGTTTCTTGGTATCCCTTGGGTGCAAGCCAATGCTTGGCTCATCAAGTATATACATGGAACCCACCAATGCGCTTCCCAATGATGTTGCCAGCTTAATTCTCTGAAATTCTCCACCAGATAAAGTGGAAGTAAGACGGTTTAGCGTAAGATACCCAAGTCCGACTCTGTCCATATACCCCAATCTGTTGGTTATTTCCGTTACCAGACGATTGGCTACTTTCTTTTCAAATTCTGGGAGGTCCAGATCTTCAAAATACTTCAATGCTTTATCAATGGGCATTAAAACAATATCTATAATGGACTTTCCATTGATCTTTACATAAGAAGCATCCTTTCTTAATCTTGTTCCTTTACAATCCGGGCAGGTGGTCCTTCCCCGATATCTGGATAATAAAACGCGGTATTGAATTTTATGAGTCTTAGACTCCAGGTATTCAAAAAAGTCGTTTAAGCCTTCAAAATAAGAGTTTCCCGTCCATAACAATTCTTTCTCTTCTTCGCTCAGGTCTTTATAGGACCGGTGGATCGGGAAGTCGAACTTTATTCCATTCTTTAATAGTGGAGTAAGCCATTTTTGCATTTTTTCGCTTCGCCAGGGGGCAATGGCACCTTCATAGACAGAAAGGTTTTTGTCCGGAAACACCAGTTCATGATCTATACCCAGCACATGGCCGAAGCCTTCACATCTCTTACAGGCTCCGTATGGATTGTTAAAGCTGAAGAAGTTTACACTCGGCTCTTCGAAAGTGATACCATCCAGTTCAAACTTGTCTGAAAACACTCTTTTTTCCTTTCCGGGAATGTCGATAATGCAAGAACCTTCGCCTTCAAAAAAAGCCGTTTGAACTGAATCTGCTATCCGGAACTGGTTGTCTTCGCTTTCTTTTTCTACTACTACCCGGTCAATCAGTATAAATATTTCCTGTGCTTTTTTAAGCTCTGCGGTATTTTGCAATAATTCTTCAATAAAGTGAATAGACGAACCTATGCTTACTCTGGTAAATCCTTTTTGAAGCAGTAGCTGTAGTTCATAGTCTTTTTTTCTTCCCTTCTTTAAGATCAAAGGGGAAAGGATCTGAACCCTGGTACCATTGTCATGGCTGTTGATAAAATTAACAACGTCCGTAACTGTGTCTTTTTTTACTTCATTGCCAGAAACCGGAGAGTAGGTATGGCCGACTCTGGCAAAGAGCAGTTTTAAATAATCGTAAATTTCGGTACTGGTACCTACAGTAGAACGGGGGTTTCTGGTATTTACTTTCTGTTCTATAGCAATGGCGGGAGATACACCTTTTATGTAATCAACTTCGGGCTTTTCCATCCGGCCCAGAAACTGTCGGGCATACGAACTCAGGCTTTCCACATACATTCTCTGTCCTTCAGCAAATAAGGTGTCAAATGCCAGGGAAGATTTTCCCGAACCCGATACTCCGGTAACTACTACCAATTTATTCCTGGGTATCGCTACACTTAAATTTTTTAAATTGTTAACTCTGGCCCGTTTTATGATAATAAATTGACGGGGGTCCAGACTATCGATATATGATTCAGTATCAGCCCTCATTCAGAAACCTTCCTAAAATTTTTATAGAAAATGAAACAAAAATTCTATTTTTAAGTACTTGAGTATTGTAAATACCAAAATTAATAATTAACTTCGAAAAAGATTGGTTCGCAATCATCGATCTTTTTAGTCTTTTTAACGAAATAAAATAAAGTTTAACTCTAAACAGGACAATATGATATAAACCTCTACGTTAACCAAATGTGCTTGTAATTATGAAAAAGTTAACATTAAGTGATAGCGAATTGGTATCACTTTATATTAAAGGTAACGAAGAGGCTTTTGCTCAATTGTTAAAAAGACACAAGTCCAAAGTATATACCACCATTTATCTTATAGTAAAAGATCAGTATGTAGCAGAAGACCTGTTGCAGGAGACTTTTATTAAAGCTATCAAAAAATTAAAGTCTGGCCAGTACAACGAAGAAGGTAAGTTTTTACCGTGGATTGTACGTATAGCACACAACCTGGCTATTGACTATTTCCGTAAAGAAAAACGATACCCGACAATAGTAATGGAAGATGGAAGCAATGTCTTCAACTCCCTTGATTTTTCCGAAGAGTCATCTGAATCGATAAAAATCAAAGACGAGACTCATTCTATTTTGAGAGAGATGATACAAACACTTCCGGAGGCGCAGAAAGAGGTATTATTAATGAGACATTACGCAGACATGAGCTTTCAGGAAATTGCTGAGGCTACAGGGGTTAGTATTAACACAGCACTAGGCCGTATGCGTTATGCCCTCATTAACCTGAGGAAGAAACTCGAAAAACACAATGTAGCCTATGATAAAAACATTTACCCCGAATGATGTAATCCGATTTGTTTATGATGAAGTAACAGAAACAGAAAAAGAAGAGATTAAAAACGCGATATTATCAGATAATTCGCTCCTGAACCTCTATTATGAACTATCGGCCACGACTGTAGAACTGGAAAAAATAGTGAAACAGCCTTCGGAAAAAGTGATTGACAATATTTTAAATTTCTCAAGAGCTTTTTCTTATCAACAAATGTAATGTAAAAAATTTGGGACTGGTCTTAAAAAAGGCCAGTCTTTTTGTTTTTGAAACTGCAAAATGTCATTGTTGAAATTTGTAATCAACAAATTGTGTTTTGATAGTATCATAACTCATGTTTGGGCATGAGTCATTTAGTTTCAAGAATTACATTTACCCCTAATATTGTATGGGTTGTCAGCCATTATAGCTTTACTGTAAAATCTATTGTCTGACAATAAGTGGTTGATTTTTTTAATTGATGTCAACTTACCTTATTACTTTTCCTTTAGGTTATACAACGCTTGTCGAATTTATTTTTAACTCAACTTCTTACTACCTTTGCTACATGCAAAGAAAAGAACGCTACGAAAAATTCTTATCTTACTTTACAGAAAACTTCCCAGAGCCGAAGACGGAACTTAATTATAGCAATCCTTATGAGTTGTTGGTAGCGGTAATACTCAGTGCTCAATGTACCGACAAAAGAGTAAATATGGTAACGCCGCATTTATTTAAGGCATTCCCTACCCCTCAGCACCTGGCGGCTTCAAAATCCGAAGAAGTTTTTGAGATTATTAAAAGTATTTCCTATCCCAACAATAAATCAAAACATTTGGTGGGTATGGGAAAAATGCTTGTCGAGCAATTTAACGGGCAGGTGCCTGAGAAAGTGGAAGATTTGCAAAAGCTTCCCGGAGTAGGCAGAAAAACCGCAAATGTAGTAGCGTCTGTCATTTATAATCAACCTACCATGGCTGTTGATACTCACGTATTCAGAGTTTCTAAAAGAATAGGCCTGGTAACTTCTACGGCTAAAACCCCTCTGGAAGTAGAGAAGCAGTTGGTAAAATATATTCCGAAAGAGTTGGTACATAAAAGCCATCACTGGCTAATTTTACATGGGAGATATATTTGCCTTGCAAGAAATCCTAAATGTAACGAATGCCCAATTACCGATATCTGTCAGTATTATCAGAAGTCAGTCAAGGCTAAACCCACTAAAGCAAATGCCGAGTAAAATCGATTTAAAAAAAATATTTTTTGAAGACCATACGATCTCCAAATTTCTGATTTGGGGTGTAATACCTCCCATTGCTTCTATCTTAGCAGGAGAGTTTACTATAGTTCCCGGACTGGTTTTCGGACTATGTTTTTTAATTGCCCATTTCAAATATGTAAAGCACTTTATTCTGTCCTTCTTATTTCTATTAGTTTCTTTGATGGCCTATCAGGTTGTCTTACAGTTGCTAACACAGGCCATCTATTTAAATAAAATGAGTCCGGAAGTTGCCCTTATTTCCGGAGGGTTGATTTTTGGATTAATATTAGTTGCCGGAAGCATGGTGGCTTTTTCAGTGAAAAACTTGTTTCTGTATGGGCCTTTATCCATTATTTTCAGTATCGTTGGTGTTTATTCGTTTTTCTACTTTGCCAGAAACCTTTTCTACTTCAATATATTTGAACCAGGCAGCTTGTTTATTGCGTTTATTACCTGGCAATTGCCTGTGTTTATATCATTAAGTTATTTAATTGACCCGGTAGTAACAGTTAAAAAATCAGATGTGCGGGATAAACCTGATCGTAACAAAAAAAGAAGGCCTAGGTCCTGAGCATATCATCCGGATGAATAAAGCCCTCCGCCACCGTGGTCCTGATGCCAGCGGATGGAAGGAGGTGCGTCGTAAAGAGAAGAGCGTTTACCTTGGCAATACCCGCCTTAAAATAATTGACCTCTCGGATAAGGCAAATCAGCCCCTGGTTTATAAGGATCGATATTATTTAAGCTATAACGGTGAAATTTATAACTATCGGGAGCTGAAGCAAAACCTCGAAGCAGAATTCTCTTTCCAGTCCAACTCAGATAGTGAAGTCCTTTTGTACCATCTGGTTAAGCATGGCATTGAAGGGCTTAATGATCTGAACGGGATGTTTGGTTTTGCTTTTTACGATGCGTATGAAGATTGTCTTTTAATAGCCAGAGACCGGTTTGGTATTAAACCCGTCTATTATTTTTATTCGGATGGAGAATTGATCATATCTTCAGAACTGCGAGGAATATTTGCTTCCGGGCTAGTAGAAAAATCTCTTCGGCCAGAGGCTATTGAAGAGTATCTTACTTACAAATTCACACTTAAGCCCAATACTTTTTATCAATCGGTGTATGAGTTGGAGGAAGGGAAGGTGTTAACACTGGATAACGATCAATTAAAGATATTCTCTTATCTGTCGAATCCCCCTGTTAATGAAAAGGTTGATTGGTCCCGGCATCTGCTTGTAGAAAGAACGGAGTCCTTGCTTAAGGAGTCTTTGCAAAGGCAGTTAAGGTCTGATGTCCCCGCTGGCCTGTTTTTAAGTGGAGGGGTAGATTCTACCTTACTTCTGGCTTTGGGGTGTGAGTTAGGGTTTAACATACCTTGTTTTTCTATTTGTAATTCTAAAGAAGATAAAAACTTTGGAACAGAAGACTTTTTATTTGCTGAAAAAGCAGCTACTAAGTATAAAGCTGAATTCCATCCACTTCCGATAAACGAATCTTTTCTGGACTCCTTTCCTGAGTTTATCCAATCCATAGACCAACCTGTTGCCGATGGAGCGACCATGCTTACCTGGGGGCTTTCAGAACATGCAGGGAAGCATGTAAAAGTAATTCTGACAGGTGCAGGGGCAGATGAGTTGTTTGCTGGCTATAACCGTCATTATGGATTTTACCAGTATCTTAAGTATTTTCATAAAAGTCCGTTGGGGTCGTTTATTAAGTTGGCAGGAGATTTACTTCCGACAGCAAACACCTCTTCTTTTAGTAAGCCAGCCCGACTAATTAAAAAATTTGCAAGAATGGAAAGAGACCCTGCTTTGACCTATTTGAATTTTGCAAGTTTGAATACCGGATTATTTGAAGTAAAACATGACAAAAACCGGTTTTTCCCCGTATATATTCAAAATCAAAAGCAGTTACTTTTCCGGGCCGGGTTACAATTTGATAAGTCTCAGTATTTAATCTCAGATATTCTGGCGCTTACAGATGGTATGGCCATGCAATATTCCCTGGAAACCAGAGTACCCTTTCTTGATAATGATCTGGACACTTTCGTAAGCCAAATCCCTGCTATTAAGCTTATTGAGCATGGCCAGAAATGGATACTGAAAGAAATCCTGAATAAAAAAGGGGGCAATAAAGAGTTTACTGCAAGAAAAAAAGAAGGTTTTGGAATGCCTTTGGGAAAATGGTGGAGAACTAAACAGGGTAGAAAAATCCTTGAAAGCTTAGAAAATAAAAATAATCTAATATACACTAGAATTTCTTATAAAAAGCTGAGTAATTTGCTGGAATCGCATTTCAACCATAAAACGGATTTATCAGGAGAACTCTGGGCATTGGCTGTCTTGACGGAATGGCTGGAAAAGGAATTTAATTAATGAAGATTCTATATATACATCAATACTTTTTGACCCCCTCTGAGGGAGGAGCTATACGGTCTTACTATCTGGCTAAAAGCCTGGTAGACAATGGCCATGAAGTAGAAATGATCACTTCTCACAATGCTCAGGAGTATAAAGTGGAAAATGTGGAGGGTATCAAAGTCCACTATTTGCCAGTTGCCTATGACAACCGATTTGGGTTTTTCCGGAGAATATTTTCTTTTTTGCTCTTTTTGCTGAAAGCCTATAACACGGCTAAAAAAATTGAAGATGTAGAGCTTTGTTATGCTACATCTACACCACTCACAATTGGCCTTATCGCATTGCGGTTAAAAAGAAAGCATAATATCCCATACTATTTTGAGGTGAGAGATCTTTGGCCGGAAGCTCCTATACAAATGGGGTTCATAAAAAATTATTTCTTAAAAAAGTTTCTCTATAAAATGGAGGAAACGATTTATAAAAATGCCACCTTGTTGGTTGCCCTTTCTCCGGGGATACGGGATGGAATTGAAAGGGTAGTGCCGGATAAATTAGTTTATCTGATTCCTAATTTGTCGGATTGTACATTTTTTAAGATGGAGGCGAAAGATAAGGCGCTTGAAGAAAAATTTAAGGTTAAAGATAAATTTGTTATCAGCTATTTTGGAGCTATTGGAAAGGTAAATAACCTGGAATCAATTATTCCGGTAATGATTGCCTGCCAGCAGAAAAATCTTCCGGTTGAGTTTCTTATTGCAGGTAAAGGGGCAGAGGCTGATAAAATTAAAGCACTTTGTGAAAAAGCAGGATTGAATAATACGCAATTCCTGGGATTTTTAAATAAAGAAGGGGTTTCTGAAGTTATGAATGTCACGGATGCCGCTTATATTTCTTTTGCCAATAAGCCCATCCTTGAAACCAATAGCCCTAATAAATTTTTTGATGCACTGGCAGCTGCTAAGCTATGTATTACTAATACGAAGGGATGGATTAAAGAACTGGTGGAACAGAAGGAGTGCGGGTTCTATTATGATAACTCTTCCCCACAGGTGTTTCTTGATAAACTTACTCCTTTTCTTGAGGACAAAAACAAACTTTTTGAATTCCAGAAAAATGCCCGAATACTGGCTGAGCAGCATTTCTCAAGAGAAATACAAACTCAGCGCTTTGTGAAGTTATTTAATAAAGAAGAGCGACTAGCGCCCTTTATTTCCTCGGTTTATACTTTGACTGCGTAAAGATCTTTTTCGCATCTTTTTCTTTCATCAAATCCTGTAGTGTAACAGAAGGGTTTTCTTCCATGTATTTCTTTACAATTTCATATCCAAGCCATCTGCCAATTCTTCCGGGGCACTTTTCTCCTATTCGGTTTACTTTAGGGCTTTCGTCACAATAAATTTTTATAAGCTCATGATTAGTTTCGTAAAGAAGTTGCTTATCCAGAAAGTGAGCCCAAATAACATCCAGGTTGTCATTTACATCCTTTAGTTGCTGGCCCGAATACATGGTAATAAGGCTGTCATGTGCGCATGGCATAATCCGTTTGGCAAAATACATCGCTTTTCCATAGTAAATCATAGTGCCTAACATGGTCGACTCTTCCATGTCTACCTCATTATATTTTGTGGATATAGCCAAAGCAATCATCGGGTTGATAAATTCCTTTCTGTACCTTTCAAGGAAATACTCATACAATGCAGGTCGGTATTTGGCGCCAGGCCCCAGAAAGTAATCTATGCTTATTGTGATACTGCTATCTTCTACCAGTAAATCTTTGCCGAGCACAAAGCCTGTAACTATGGTATTGATTTCAGGAATATAAAAGTCAGGGTAGTAATATTTGACATGCTTTAGCATTTCAGTGGTTTCGTCGGTTATTGACTTTAAATCGCTGAAGCCTTGCTGAGTAAGTTCATTAAACTCTTTCAGTGCCTGATTGGAATAATATTGGTATAAATGACTAGCAAAGGATGAGTCTGAAAGAGGTACTTCCATGAATTTTTGAATTGTGCCCGGATGCTTTTTTATAAAGGCTTTAGCATCAGCGGGAGACTTAAATTCAAAAAGTTCATGCTCCAGTCGATTAACCTTTACATTTACATTTACGTTTGAAACATCAATTTTATGTTTACACTGGTCATTATCAGTACATGAAGTGGCGATCAGAACGAGAACAATAAAACCAATTATTAATTGCTTCATAAAAGATTTGATATATTTTCGCAAAAATAATTCTATATCCATTAAAACTATGAAAAAAGCACTATTATTATCTTTTGCTATAATTTGTTTCTCGCAAACTTTTGCTCAGGTGAAGATTGGCCTGAGAGTAGCGCCCTCCCTTTCGATTAACAGAGTTAACGATAAAGATGCTACAGATTTGTTCACATTTGATAGAAATGGTGCTGGAATTGGATTTACTGCAGGGCCTATTGTTGATTTTTATCTTTCCGATAATTATGCTATAACTACAGGAATCTGGTATTCTTCCAAAAGGGCAGGGTATGAGGTAAGTTCATTAGGAGGAAAATTTGAAAGAGTTGTCGGGTTACAATATGTACAGCTTCCTGTTTTATTCAAACTCTTTACCAACGAAATAGCTACGGATATGAAGTTGTATTTTTCAGTAGGAGCTACGGTAGACGTTAAAATTGCAGAAAAGCTAAGAAAGCAAAATCCTGCTTTGGTTGGTAACTATGAAAATTCGTTTCAACCCCTGGATTTGGGAGTATATGCAGGTGCGGGAGTAGAAATGCAATTGGGTACAAATACATCTGCTTTTGGAGGAATATTTTATAACAGAGGTTTATTAAATCAGGCCAAAAACAGAGATAACTTCAAGTTTAAAGACGCTGTTGATTATGGTGTTGATTTGCTTGGCTTGGAAGTTGGCTTGAAATTCTAATCAAAGAAAAGCTAAAAAAATAAAAGTAATAAGTTATAAGATTGCCGTTTCTCACTTATAACTTATTACTTAAAACTTATAGCTTCTTAAACTACTTCTATCTCCTCACCCTGTTCATTCAGGAACTTGTATTCAGTAATTCCTAAAGAAGTATCTTTCTCAACCTTCACCCATCGCTTGTATTTGAAATACCATTTCACCCTTCGTGAAATTAATCCTTTAGTGAAATAAGCGTGTAGGTATGGATGGAGAAGAATGGATATATGTTTTTCGTTTTGCTTGGTGAAAATGTACTCCAGATTACTTTCGATGAGATCGCTGACGAGGATACTTGCATTGATCTTTCCGGTACCATTACAAGTAGGACATTTTTCAAGCGTGGTAATGTTTACTTCCGGCCTGACTCTTTCTCGGGTAATTTGCATCAACCCGAATTTTGAAAGTGGCAGTATTACAAAGCGGGAAGTATCGTCTTTCATTTCCTGCTTCATTCGTTCATAGATAAGCCTTCTGTTTTCCGGCTTTTTCATATCTATGAAGTCTACCACTATTATACCGCCCATATCTCTCAGCCGCAGTTGTCTGGCAATTTCTGCTGCCGCTTCCATGTTCACATTTACCGCGGTCCTTTCCTGGTCAGTTTCTACATTGGATTTATTTCCACTGTTTACATCGATTACGTGAAGCGCTTCAGTATGCTCAATAATTAAATAACCACCACTTGGGAGACTAACGGATTTCCCAAACAGTGTTTTTAATTGCTTTTCGATACCTGCTGCTTCAAAGAGCTTTGTTTTGCCGGTATATAGCTTAACGATCTTTTCTTTATCAGGGGCGATATTGCGAATGTAGGCTTTTATCTCCTCATAGACATCTTTATTGTCCAGAGTTATGGAGTCAAAGCTTTCATTAAGCATGTCCCTTAATATGGAAGAAGCTCTGTCAAGCTCACCGATTACTTTGTCTCTTGGACGTGCAGATTTCAGTGCTTTAAAACCATCCTCCCATTTGGCAACCAAAGAACGAAGGTCTTTGTCAAGCTCAGCTACATCTTTTCCCTCTGCCACCGTACGGATAATAACGCCAAATTTATCGGGCTTTATCGAGGTTAGCAGGCGGATAAGCCTTTGCCTTTCTTCCTTATTGACAATTTTCTTGGAAACTGTAATTACATCAGAGAAAGGGACTAATACAAGGTATCTTCCTGCCAGAGAGATTTCGCAGGACAGTCTTGGTCCTTTGCTGGAGATGGGTTCTTTTACTACCTGAACAAGTATTTCCTGATTTCTGGAAAGTACCTGAGTGATCTTTCCATCCTTGTTAATATCAGGCTCAAGCTTGAAAGTGTTTAATTTGGGGGAAGCTTTGGGGCTTGACCGCACAAATTTTACATACTTATTCAGAGATCTGATTTGTGGCCCGAGATCAAGGTAATGCAAAAAAGCATCTTTTTCATAACCAATGTCTATAAACGCAGCATTTAGGCCGGGCATGAGTTTTTTCACCGTACCAAGATATATATCTCCTACGTTAAAATTGCCCGCCCTGTCTTCCAGATGACATTCGACTAGCCTTTTGTCTTTCAAAAGTGCTATGCGGTCACCTTTCTGAGTAGAATTTATAAATAATTCGTTACTCAACCTTGTCTCCTAATTATGCTAAAATAAACTTAATCTAAGCCGAAATGTACAATCCCGACTTAGATTAAGTTTATTTTAATCAGTTAAATTATTTCTTTTTATGTCTGTTTTTTCTTAGGCGTTTCTTTCTCTTGTGAGTAGCAATCTTATGTCTTTTTCTTTTCTTACCGCAAGGCATATCTTTTACTATTTTATTGTTAAACCTTTATTTTATTTACTTAAGTCTTTTAAATAACTCTCTACCGTTGACTGAAATTCCGGGTCGCTATCCAGCTTTTTTGCAATAGTAAAGGCGTCTTTCGCAGCCACATTATTACCCATATTCATAAATGCAATGCCTAAATAAAAATGGGCAGCAGAGTGGACAGGGTTAACTTTTATTAAATCTTTAAATCTCTCTATTGCTTTTTCGCTCTGTCCGGACTGTAGAGATAGAATTCCAAGATTGTATAGAGCAAGTTCGTTTTTAGGGTCTACCTCGATCACTTCCCTTAACAGCGTTACACCTTGCATGGTAGACTCCCCCCCGATATAGGTCATAGCCAGTTTGCATTTCGCATCCAGGTTTTTAGGGTTTTGATCCAGTACCTTGCGATATACATCTCTTGCTTGCTTATTTAGCTTTTCTCTCTCAGAGTCAGGAGCAAAGGTAAATGCATCAAAATATGCATCCCCTGCACTGATCAAATTTTCCTCGGAGGGATCAAGCTCAGATTTCAATGTCAGGTAGTACGCAACACTATCATATTGATGGTATTTTTTGTAGTACCCGGCAATTGAGTCTGCAAAGATAATCTTTTTTTCTTTATTTGAAAAAGTTAAAAAATTCTTTCTCAGTTCACTGACCTTTTCTTTTTCTTCTTCCGGCATCTCTGTTTTGTGCATCGCATGCAGGTCGCTTCGCTCTGGTTGGCTGTTGCTTGCGCTTTTTTCTTCTCCCAGAGGCTTTTCATTCGTTACAATTGCTTTCGGAAGCTGAAACAATAATACCACCGCAACGATGGCGGCTACAGTCATAATGATCTG
>DATCKK010000453.1:0-3807 GCA_036562325.1 Cytophagaceae bacterium
ACAATCCTGTAAAGAAAGCAATCAAGGCAATTACAAAAATCACCTTCCTTAGTTCCTTAAAATCCTTCTTAAGTAATACAACAATGAACAGATAGAAATAAACACTTACGAATGGATATAAAAATATAGGAATAGTATAAAATCCAAGAACAGAACTCACCCCGGAAAGCACAAGCCATCTGTTTTGCCTTGCCTTCAAATATAAAATTACAGAAAATAAGGCTATTACAGTAAATAATATTATATATATATATCCTCTCCCATGAAAGGAATAATGAAGGATATGAGCGGAAAAAAGTGATAAAGCAGAAGCTAAAAATGCTACCCCTCTGTCGGTCAACTTTGCCGCAAAATAAAAAAACAACAAGGGTAAGCATAAACTTGCCAATAGTGCCGGCAACCGCATTATCCATCTGGGATTATCAACAAAGATGTCAATAAACACACAGGACAAGCTGTATAAAATATGATTGTTGGGGCCGGGATAATATACTGCCGATACTCCCAATCCCTTCTCCACGAGGTATACATAGGAAAAAACCTCGTCTTCCGTTAAAGGGAATTGCGCAATGTAGTATAGTTTAGTAATCAAACTAATAACCAACAAAGCCAACCCTACTGCTTTATACTTTGTAGGTAACTCTTTAAGGGTGAGTTTTATATCCAGGTATAAATCGGATATGCCCGCCCATAACTTCAATACTCCACCAGCCACCACCCTGCTTACCTTCTCAATTTTAACTAGTACAAATAACAAAATGATAATAACAGCCGCTATTGCAGATTGAATAAGGTGAAAACGTGTCTTGGTTAAATAATACTGCTTAAATTGATCTATCTGATGTAACTTATCGTATTTCCTTAAAAAACAAGTTACTATCTCTTCATAACCTGTTACAATAGAAGCAAAGAAAATAAAGATGGCCATCGTAGCCATTAAAAAAATTGCTATTTTTAGAGTCGTCTTTGTGATTATTTGAGCTCTTTCTTCGTTCAAAATAGAGGTATATTTATAACGATAATGACTAATTGGAAATATACGGTTATTTTAAGCTTTATTACACTGGTTATTTTACCATTTATTTTTCTTACCGACTTCTTCCCTTTTTTCCGCTTTGGCATGTTTGCCGAGCCAGTAAAACAGGAAACACAAACAGAGAAGTTTTTTGTTACCTTCTCCGAATCTGCCAATACTACTTCCCTGTTTAACCCCGAAACTGTCGGAATAAGTGAATCAAGCTTTCAATATATGTTACGAAATTATTATTACAGAGGAGAAAGTAAAAAATTGTTATCTAATTTAAAAAGCTCCTGTAATAAACCAACTGATTCGTGGAAGCTATTCAGAGTCATTAAAGCTGGTACACCTTCTGCGGATACTTTACAAACCTATTCTCTCGAATGATGTTAAAAAAGCTGGCCATACCCATTACATTACTGTTATTAATAGCCGGCTTATGTTTGCTATATCTGGCAACTTTACGTGAAATGGTGGTGGACTTATACCACGGGCAGGCTCCTGTATGGTTAAACGACGTCGTCATAAAGCTTTATCCCCGGTTTGATGTCGAAAAGTATCGCTTCGATCTTACTTTTTTCCTTAACAAAGCAGATCAGGTAATAATCAGAAGCACTGTCGTTTCTGTATTGGCGATATCATTTTATCTGGCAATACAGCTTTCAAACAATATTTCTACTAAAATTACCACTTACTGGAATTCAACTATTCCGGCAAGCAGAGTCCGTTATTTACGAATAATTACAGCTATTTTATTCATTTATTTTTCCTGGGAAATACTGTGGGATATGGAAAAGCTAATTGCCATAAAGGCTTTTTACAATCCTATACCTTTATACAAAATACTTCATATTCCTTTTCCCTCTTATACCGGCATTATCATTATCTACAGTGTATTAATGCTCTCGGCTGTATGTTTGCTTCTAAACTACTTCCCGGTTGCAACTTCTTCCATAGCCGCCCTGTTATTCATTTTAGTTCAGGGATATTATTTCAGTTTTGAAAAAGTAGATCATGGATACTCCACCTTCATGTATGCCGCTATGGTCTTTCCATTTCTTCTGGCCGAATATAACAAGGCAAAAACAATGGGAGATGCTCATCAAAAAGGATGGCCGCTACAATTAATACTTGTTTTAATCTCCCTTGTCTATTTCCTTTCCGGAATGGAAAAGTTAACTATAAGCGGACTTAACTGGATTGATGCAGTTACATTTAAAACTTTTCTTTTACTCCATGAAGCACCTGTAGGAATGGCCGTAGCAAAAATAGACTGGCTGTGTATATTATTACCGGCATGTGCGCTACTATTCCAGCTTAGCTTTTTCCTGAATTTGGTATTAACCAAATATCGGTGGTTGTTTCTACTCATAGGAATAAGTTTTCATTGGGGAACAGTACTATTATTCGGCATAAGTAGTTATATCAATCCATGGATATTGGTCTATGCAATGTTTATTGAATGGGAAAAAGTGGCAGCTATGCTCGCACAAAAATTAACTTTCCGGTTTCTTCAAAAATAATTTTCCCCAATAACTTCCTTGTAATATCAATAACAGCAGAAAAGGTAAAAAAGAAACCTTGTATCTTACCAGCGTTCCGAAATTAGGAGATGCCAGGGCAAGCAACGCCGCTAATACGATTACATAGGTAACAACAGCAATTACTGTCAATGGATATTGAACAGTCTTGTTTATACTTACTTTAACAATTGCTACTCCGACAAGTATCGCAATCAGTACATTTTCCAAGGCTGCCATCCATCCCAACCAATTATGCGCATCAAGAACTGATGGACGGAACAAGCCTGTAATTAATGCTTCCGGGAAATGTAATATCATACTTTTCAAAGTAGGTTCCAGTCCCTGAAACTCAAAATAGTTTTTACCCAAAGAGTTAGCAATGGTAGTTACGTAATTATTATAGATAGAAGCAGCCACTACATCTAAATTCAATAAAGGATGAAGAGTACTAACTGTTCCTCCTCCTATTATCAATACCAGAAAGAACAACAGGATTTGAAAAGCAACTGATATAGTATACTTCTCCTTCAAAAGATGCACAACTACATAAGCAATCAATACGGGAACAAGAACGGCGAAATAATAAAACTTGATTTTAAAAATAATATAAGCCAGCAAAAGCCATCCAATAATACTTAGCCAGGTAATACGCTTCTCAGTAATCAGGTTCAATGTTAATGAAATCAAAAAAAACATACAGGCAATAGCCAAAGGCTCTTTCAACAACCCTGCACTCCAGAATACCACTGATGGGAAATAAAAAAAGGCAATTGCCACACTGGAGGTAGTTATTGTGAATTTCTTTAATATGGTATCAGCTAACGCATAGGATGCAAAAAAAGAAAATACTGAAAAGTATAATGTATTAACCCAATAGTTATTCAAAGTGAATATATTCAAGCAGGAAAGCAGCTTAATAAAAAACACTACTCTGGGCTGGCCATCAAGGCCTGCCAGCCTTAAATCATCGGCCGGCCATTCACTATAGAAAATAAACTTTTTAAAAGCTTCAGGCTGAGACCAGAAAAGATCGGTTATGATCACCGACAAGTCATACATGGTAAAGGTATCACCCAATCTGTTATAATGAAATAAATATAATAGCCCCAGCAAAACTCCTGCACAGCATTTTAATCCAAGGGCTGGATAGAAATGAGCCAATAAAGGACTGTCTTTATAAGATTTTCTAATCCAAAAAGCTATAAAAACCAGTAAAGGAAGATGTATAAGAATGGATAGATAAAACTTCACGAGCGTACAAAATTT
>DATCKK010000015.1:0-4213 GCA_036562325.1 Cytophagaceae bacterium
GCAATATCCTTCCACATGAAATCCGGAATGTTGCCGTATTTAACAACAAACTTTTAAGAACCGGTTGTGAAGGTATACAAGCAGGTTGTATTGTATCCGGCATGAAAATATACAACAATATTGTTGAACAGTTTGGAATAAGCCCATTTGCCGACGCCCAGAACAACGGTATTCAGATTGGTGAGGGCTCAACCGGATTATTATATAATAATATAATTAAAAATGGCCCCGGAAATGGTATCATTGTACTAGGAAGTGGTAACACAAAAATATACAATAACCTTGTAGTTAATGCAGGATCCTATGGAGCTTTCATTGACAACAGAGGCCCTGCATCCGGAGATATCGCATTTATTAATAATACCTTTATTAATCCCAAAAGTGGAGGTTTAAAAACATACAATGAGCTGGTCTCCAATAAATTTTATAATAATATAATTGCCGGTACAACAACCTATTTCATTTATGGCTCAGGTGCCAAAGGAGATGAAAAAAATAACCTGACAAAGGCTTCTGTCAATGACTGTGGTTTTGTAAATCCGGCTGCCGGAGATTACCGCTTAAAAGCAGGCTCTCCAGCAATAGATAAAGGTATGAATGTAGCATCTTATGGTATCCGAAACTGTCTTGCTAATAAAGGAAGGCCTTCTGGTGCCGGATATGATATAGGTGCTTACGAGTTTTAATATCATATTCCAAATCCATAAAATAGCTAAAAAGCTAGCATCTAAATAACCATTAATCAGGCTAAAAATAAAGAGGTTATCTCCAATGCAGGATAACCGCTTTATTTTTAGCTTTTTATTTATAAAAGCAAAAATCCTTATTTTTTTTATAACTTTACCTTAAATAAATTAAGTCAGTCAAAATTATCTTTGGCTTTTTCTGATTTTAACACACACATGGAGTTTACCACACTTTCAATTATTATTCCTGTCTATAATGAAGAAAAGACAATTCCTTTAATACTTGATAAAATCAAAAATGTTGTACTTATAAATGGGATCTCCAAAGAAATCATAATAGTAAATGACTCTTCCACAGATCAATCAGAAGAAGTTATCAAACAATACCAGAAAGCAAACCCAGAACTCAAAATTCTATATCTTACACATGAAAAGAATATGGGTAAAGGTAGAGCAATACGAACAGGAATTGATAAAGCAACAGGAGAATTTGTGCTCATCCAGGATGCTGACCTGGAATATAACCCCATGGAATATAACGCTATGCTACAACCTGTAGTAGACGGACATGCCGATGTTGTATATGGTTCAAGGTTTACAGGTGATAAGCCTCATAGAGTACTTTTCTTCTGGCACATGGTAGGTAACAAGATTCTTACCTTTATCTCCAACATGTTTACCAATCTCAATCTTACTGATATGGAAACGTGTTATAAACTTTTCAATACAAATATTCTTCGTAGTTTGGACCTCAAAGAAAACAGATTTGGGTTTGAACCTGAAGTAACGGCAAAGCTTGGAAAAATACCTAATATAAGAATTTATGAAGTTGGAATATCCTACTATGGAAGGACTTATGAGGAAGGTAAAAAGATTGGATGGAAAGATGGAATCCATGCAATATACTGTATTTTAAAATACAATTTATTCAGATAACTACCCCGCCTATACCATTAAAGTAGACTCTACCTTTTAGATCTACACTTAAGTGCTTTTGAAACCTCTCAGACCTCTCCCCACTAACCACTTAATTGGTTTCACTTTTAGTCCAGGTAATAATATAAATAACACTTATCCTTAGTCATTTAACTTCAACAAGGTCTCCAAAAGCCTCTACAACTCTTTTGTACTTAAACTCATATCCCATATCCAATAATCTGGCCGGAAGTACCCACCTGCTCTTTAATATTAACTCCGTCTCCGTACCAATTATAGCTGCTCCGGCTTCCAGCAGCCAGGCTGGCGCAGGAAGGCCAATCCTTCTGTTATAAGACTTTCTTAATTCAGCCATAAAATCGGCATTACTAATAGGTGTTGGCGAAGTACAATTAAACACTCCTTCTGCTTCTTTATTTTTATCTATCCAATCAATTACAGACACGACATCATCTTCATGAATCCAGCTTACCATTTGTTGGCCATTACCTTGCTTCCCTCCTAATCCATACTTAACAAGATTGCGCAATCTTGGATATGCCCCTCCACTATGACCTAATACTATGCCAATACGTAAAACGACCTTTCTAATATGAGGTAATTGCAACCGTTCAAATGCCTGCTCCCACTGCATACAGACCATCTCAGAAAACCCTGTCCCAATTTCTCCACTATATTCATCCATGGCACGGTCTTCCGCATACCTGTATATTGTTGCAGAAGCACATTGTATCCATAAGTTTGGAGGATTATTACACTTAGATAAGGCTTCTCCCAATACATTCGTTGCATCAAGCCTTGAGTTCAATATCTCGCTTTTATTCTTTTCACTATACCTGCAGTTAACATTTTTACCGGTTAAATTTATGAGTAAGTCAGCATTCTCCAGGTATTCACACCACGCTCCTCTGGTTTTACCATCCCAATTTATAAATACAATATTAGCCTCTCGCCTTGATTTACCTCTTGTTAATATTATTACCTCTTTTGCCTTTGTCTTGTAATAATCAGCCAAAACACTTCCCAAATAACCGCTACCTCCTGCAAGTATTACTTTATTTTTCATATTTATAAAATTGAAATTAACACCACTACTAATAATCTGTACATTACCCATCCAATAGATACACCCCAGTTTAGTTTTAATATCTTTACCCTTCTCACATGTTCTATAAACATCACTCCTACTACCAATACAAAATAGATAAGGAATAACTCTGGCAATACTGCAACACCAAGTTTCACCAACAACATAGGCAACAATAACAAAAACGCTCCTCCCAATGATACAGTCATCATATTGCCTAAGTACTCCATCACCCGGCCTTTTCGAAGCAGGCTTACAAGAAGAAATTGAAAAAAGATTTGCCCGCCACATATAAAAAACTCTCTTAATGCATTGCTCTCCGGTATATAAGCGGGAAAATAGGTGGAATAATTGAACAGAACTATAGAAGTAAGTAACCAGGAGATAACTATATACAACCAACGATAACCGGCATGATAATCCGGAACACAGGCATTAGGCGCTTCAAAGTTTATATCCGGAATTATTACTTTTCGATTGTAAGAAATAAATGAATACAGTTTTCTAATAATAAACCTAAACCATGACAAATTAAACAGTTTATTAAGTAAAGGGAAGCTATTGCCTATCACTTTGAACAAACTGTCTACCCCATAAACCACTGTATTGGTTCGTGTATCTACCAAAGCGATTTCATTACGTGCTCTTTGCTTATCTATTATACAGGATACTTCTTCCTGCATTTTGGCATAAGCCTGACGGCCATTTTCATCTAACATGCCAGACTTAATAAAAGCACCGGTATATAGTCGACACATCGGACAAGCTTCGTCATAGATTAGTATCTGTTCTTTTAAAGTATTCATATAGCTAAAAATTAGTATACAACCCTGATAAAAACTTTATTATGTAGGTATTCCGAACCCTGATATTTTAATACGCCAAATATAATTAAATGTTTTATATTTTCAATAATTTTTGAAAGTTTAAAATAAAAAAAAGGCCGTAATTTAAATTTCCGGCTCTTTCCAGTCCCAATAAACAATATCCCATTCGATACCATCCGGTGCAGTATATTTTTTTAAAGATCTAAACCCCACTTGCCGATGAGCAGCGGTAGAACGAAAGTTTTTAGTTGCAACTTCTGTAATTAAAAGCGAGTAAGAGCGGTCAAATTCTGATTTTAGTTTATAATATAAGCCTTTAAACAACCCTTTTCCCCTATAAGGTTTATCTATACAAATTTGCCCCATGACAAAATAATTATATTCTCTTAACGCCCTCCCCTGAAAGTGAATCTCATCGATCATGTCAAACATCGGCCTGAGCGTTTCTACCGAATCCCTATACTCCGGAAGCATAACCAAAGCAAAACCAACAACCCTGCCACCATCCTTCACTATTATATGGTTATACCTGCCTGATATTTCCCTCAATTCTTCCAGCGTATGCTGTACACTTAAAAAGCCCTGCTCCAACCGCTCCTGTTCAGAAACGTTTTGCGACAAATTTGCAAACTGCAATTCGAGTATTTGTTGCAGTTCTTCATCAGACGTTGCAAATG
>DATCKK010000037.1:0-5945 GCA_036562325.1 Cytophagaceae bacterium
ATTCCTTAAAGATCTGTCCTTATTAATTATTAATATTATTAAGAACATGCAACCATCCTTTATAAGATTCTTTACCACAACCTGTCTCTAAGTGATAGAAGTACATACCATCCGATAAGGTTTCTGCTTTCCAGGTATTATCATAGTTTTCTGCGCTGTAGACTCTTTGTCCCCATCGGTTATATACTTCCAATGTAGCTCCAGGCAGTAAATCAACCTCATTTACATCCCGGATGACTAAAGCATCATTCATTGCATCTCCATTCGGAGTAATAAGGTTTGGTATAATAAGTTCTTGTCTGGTAATGGAATATACTGTAACACTGTCTACATTGGACACACAACTTTGCTCCACATTATCTCTTGCTACTACATAGTAAGTAACACTTGAACTATAAGGCACAGCACTAACGGTATTTTCTTTCGAAGTTACATTAAATCTGTTGTCAGAACTGTACCATTCAAAGGTAAAATCTCCTGACCCGCCTGATACCTCTACCTGAAGATCTCTGGCTGTACCGGCACATACTATATCAGAAGCCGCAGAAGCACTTACCACAATATCGGACACAGAATAGGTTACTTCTATACTATCAGTAGATACACCACATGCACCGGAAACTGACCAGTAAAATTTGTTAACCCCCGGACTTAAATTTAATACCTGGGTATTAGGGTCGTATGGATTTACAAATGTTCCGGCACCACTGGCTACTGACCATTTGCCATTGGCATTTCCGGCTTTTAATGTAATAGCAGAAGTACATTTAACAGTCGTATCCAATCCTGCATAAGCTATCTCTGTTGGTTCATTTCTAACTACTTCTACCTCTGCCCAAGCAGAACCGCATGTCCCATTGCTGATAGTCCATCTGAATACAGTTTTTCCTACAGGAAGATCATTGACGACGGAACTTGGAACAGTAGGATCTGCTATGTTGGCTGTACTATGTCCAACTATTGTCCATACACCTGCCCCTGAACTTAAATTCAAACCAGGCAGCATGGTACTGCTTGAACAGGTTGTTGTCTGTGTGGAACCCACACTAGCTACAGGCTTGGAATAGTTCTTAATTTCTACTTCATCGTAACTTGAATTTGCACAAGCCCCATTGGATACAGTCCATCGTAAAGTAATAACTCCAAAACCCAAATCGGTTACTTCAGAAGCTGGATTAGTTGGATCAGTAATATTAGCACTTCCACTTATTACTGTCCACTTTCCGGAAGCAGTTGCAGGCGTTGGCGCTACGGCAGATAAAGTCGCTGTAGTGGCATTACATAATTCTATATCATTACCCGCACTCGCTGTTGACGGAACAGCGCTGACTGAGACAGTTACTGATAAACAAGAGGAATTCGAACAACCAGTTGCTGCTTCCCATCTTCCATAATATGTAGTAGTTGTTGCTGGAGAAGGAATCGTGATGGAAGTAGCAGAACCTACAAGGGTTCCTCCACAACTTCCGGTATACCATCTGAAGGTATGTCCGGAACCTCCATTAGCAGTTAATGTAATATTGCCGTCATCATCAGCACAAATGTTATTTCTATCCACTGATAAACTACCTGGCGCCGTTGCATTAGTACATATATATACACATGTAGCAAACTCGGAGGTTCTGCAATTCGCAGGATTAGCACCTGTACATCCCCCTGTTGCTGTTGCTGTCAGGTTTCCTGTAAAGTTGCTGGTATGCGTATATGTCCATGTTGTACCTGTAGTAACTGCGGTACCCAAATAAACTTTACCTTGTCTTTTATTCGGATTTTCACAAGCACGTGCACAACTACCATCGGCATCATAATATATTTCTACTATTGCACCTGACGGACAGGTTCCCGAAACAGAATTAGCCGTTATGGAATTTATATCAATTACCGGAGCGGCAAATGATGCATTACCCGGAACACCTTGAAGATTTAGGTTTATTCCCTTTATGCCATTACAATAAATACTATTTCTCCTGATTTGAACATAATCGGATCCTCCTGTTATATCAACACCATGTCCACCACAATTTGCAATGATATTAGACTGATTGGAAGAAGTCCCTCCAATTCTTACGTTAACACTGTTTTCAACCACAATTCCGCTATTGATCCCCGCCCCGGAAGTAGTTACCTGAGGAGCTGATGTAATACCATCCGGTTGAACACCAATGTAATTATTGATAATATCAATATTATTTGATGTACCGTATGGAGTAGAAGTTACCAGAATACCTGCTCCATAAGGATCAGTAGTATTTGGCCTTAATGCTTTATTATATCCGATATAATTTCTTTGATTTGCTCCGGTTCCTCCGATAGTAACCCGACTTGTATTAGAAATCTCTATTCCATTGTGATAATTTCCTCTATCAGCTCCTTCAGGAGTCATTCCAATATAATTATTATAAATCACTATATTGGAATTAGGGATATCCAACGTGGCAATTCCCGATGATTTTTGATGGGGATTGTCGCCATTATCTCCGACCACATTACCCGAAATAGTGGCATTTGAAATCGTACCTCCAGTACCTTGAAGATAAATACCGGCAAAGTCGTTTCCTTTAGGAACATACCCCGGAGCAGGGCCAACTCCTACATTATTATTGGTGACTTGAATATTACTAATAGTTGTTCCATAAGAATAAATAAAAATACCTGAATGACTGGCAAGGTTCACTTCACCTCCATTGTCACAAACCACATTACCATCGATAGTTACGCCATTAGCATTTGCGTTTAAATAGATTCCGGCCAAACCATTGCCATAATCAGTTCCATTGAGTACCCCGTCAGCTCTTATTCCCACGTAATTCCCTCTAATGACGATATTATTGGTGGTTCCTGCACTGGTAAGTATACCTGCCGATTTGCAACCCACTATCACATTGCTATCGATTCTAATTCCTGATGAAACACCTGAAACATAAATTCCCTGGCTATTAAAACTTCCTGATAAAGAATTTCCGCTAAGCGAAGTACCAATATAATTACCCACAATGGTGTTATTGGTCGATGCTGAAACAAAAATGGCACGTTCCCCAGCTCCGGCAAAAACATTTCTAAAATTGCATCCCAATCCACCAATAATATTTCCTGTAGAATTATTTTGAATATACAGAGAGTTGGTGCTGCCGTCATTTACCAATGTTCCGGCTGGTGTAATATCAAAATAACATCCATATATCCGGTTATTGCCTCCTCCATTAATATTGACATACAGATTGGTTAAAGACAAACCCCGAAGAGTAACATTGGACGCTCCGTTTATCGTCCAAGCATCCCAACCACCACGGCCGTTTATTCTTATTTTCAAATTACAACCTGACGCTCCGGGTTGTGAAAAACCATCAATTAAAAGGCCTCCACCGGCTGCTGTTATTTGAGTGGGAGCTATATCTGCCGAATTAAAATCTATAGTATGTGGGCCTGTACCGGAGATATTAAAAGTAATAACATCTGATGTGGCCGTACTATTGGCGGCAGCTATCGCAGCGGCAAGAGAACCAGCACCAGTGGCATTGGTAGTGGTAACCACATAAGTTGCCGCTCTAACATTGGAAAGGCTTAAGAGTATTATAATGAGTCCTAAGACATGTGCCTTCCTAAAACTATGTGGGTATAAACTCTTCATTCCTTATAAAGTTTTATTTCAGGTTTGAATTTTTATCCCTGAATACCCAGCACATGTAACCAAAAACTATAACAATTTAAAAGTCAACAAATTAACAAACTTTAAATAGTCTATCAACTTATAGTATTAAAAAATAAAAAGCTAATAAACAATAACTTAAGCAGCAACTATCGAAAACCATTAAATATAATTATTTTATAAAATAATTGTACTAATTCGTCCAATTAATAATTTTCAACGACGAACACCTTTTTTTTACCAAGGATATTTTGGGAATTATCATCTTCAAAAGGGCTACAAAAAAGCCGGAAGTTATGGAGCTTCCGGCTTTTTAGAGATTCAAACTTGAGACATGGAAATCTAATTTTTCCTTACTCAAACATAATATCATCAATGTAAATGGAGTATGGTTCGCCTATTCCTCCACCAAAAATGGTAAACCCTGAACGTATACAACGGAGATCGGATTTCGACACATTGATTTCATACTTTTTCCACTGATTGGTTAATTGTACCTTAAGCGATTTTCTTTCTGTATCATAAAACTCCTTATCCTTGCCTATCAGGCCAAAACCAAAAGTTGCTATAACATTTTCATTGGTAGCTTTAGCCCAAAAAGTAAATTTAGTTGCACCAGAGACATCATACCCTCCCGGTTTATCTCCCCAATCATCAGGTGGATCTACAAAACCTAATCCATACCATCCGGCAGGATTGTCATAAGTAATTTTTATGGACCCCGTGCCGGAATAGGTAATCTGTCTGTGGGCCGCATCAACCCTAAGATCTTTGTAATCGCCCATATAAGCGGTTGGTATATATGGCGGGTTTACTCCGTCTTTATACACATAGAACGGTAAAGTTACTTTTGCTCCCGGAATCAGCTTTTCAGCATTTTTTCCATTATTTACAACAAATGAGGTCTGTGCAATACCAAGATTATTATAAGCATCTTTCACAAATGCATAAATCTTAATTAAGCCATTTTCCTGCGGCACTTTTACTTCAAAGCCTTCACTTAAACTACCTCTATATTCCAGTGGGTTTATCTGATCCATTCTTACTCTGCTGCCTATCCTTTGATTATAATGAAATGAAATTTCCAGTGCGTCATTATCCACATCCAGGACATCTAATTTCACCGGCATCCACGTACCCGTAGGCAAAGTAGTATCCAAAACCGCAAACGTATTGATGACCGGCACATGGTTTACCGGTTTCTTACCGGTAAATGCTTCTCTTGTTGCCCAATACTGAGGACGGTACATTCCATTATAATACAGCAACAGCCATACAGCTCCATGATTTCCTTTATTTACTTCGTAATGGAATACATAGACGCCAAGACAGTTGGATTTATTCTCGATCCAGTCTTTATAACCTTTAGCAATTACATCGTACTTTTGGTTGTCACCGGGTTCTATCTTTAATCCCTTCTTATCCACAGGTACCCCCCACTCTCCGTCTACACCAAACTCTGTAATAACATAAGGTTTATCTATTCCAAGCTTTGTTAACTCTTCCGGTATCTGGTTAGCCCCGGATCCATATACATTAGTGGCATAAATATCTACCGAAGGGCAATACTCTTTCCACCAGTTAAATCCAAATGTCCAGGCTTCTACAGAAGCGATCGGATGATTAGGGTCTTCTTTCTTAATAGCACTACATACTTTTTCAAGAAACAGAGAATAGGCTTTTTTCTCCGGGTCGGTAGCAATATTTAAATATACTTCATTCCCAACTCCCCAAAACAATACAGCAGGATGGTCTTTATATTTCTTAACAGTCTGCAAAGCATCATTATACATGACTTCCATACCTTTCACATCTTCCAGATAATTAAAATTATCATCTCCTTCCATTCCCGGCCTTCCATGACGCATCCATATACCTACCATTACTTTGATACCATAAGCATGACAACTATCCAACAAGATTTGAGTAGCTTCATTCGTCCCCCAGGTTCTTATAGTATTTACTCCTAAAAATTTTAAATCTTTCAAATACCTGCCTATAGTTTCTTTCCTTACCTCCTCGCCAAATGTTACTCCTTTAATCCGGAACTCTTTACTGTCAACATACAATTTCCATTTACCGCTTTCCTTCTTAATTACAGTACTGGCTTCCGGACTTGTATTTATAAACAAAATAAATACTACTCCGAAAATGATTAACCTTATCAATTTAGTTGTGTTCATAGTATAATATTTTCAATCAATATATAGATGATCTCTTTTGCATGGCTTTCAATACTTTGTATAGTAAGCTACTACTTAAAAGAACTTAATATCAGAAAATCCAGGCTGTCTTTTTC
>DATCKK010000064.1:0-2728 GCA_036562325.1 Cytophagaceae bacterium
GTGGTAGTGTGTAGACTGTAAGGTTATCCAATTCCAGAATTGCCTGATGTTTTTCGGTATCAAGTGGGGTAAAAATAAGCTTGTAAGAAAGAAATGTTTCAGAGTATTTTAACTGAATGGTGATAATTTCATCCAATCCGGGCGGGCCGAATATATGAAGGTCTTTTTTTCGGCCATGTAAATGCATGGAGCTTAAGAGTCCTACCAATCCGAGGTAGTGGTCTCCATGCAAATGGCTTATAAAGATATAGTTTATTTTCGTAGGTTTAAGCTTATACCTGATAAGCTGATGTTGGGTGGCTTCTCCGCAATCAATCAAAAATACCTGATTGTCTATGGTCAGTAATTGTGCAGAGTGGTGCCTGTTATAAACAGGAGTTGCCGAGTTGGAGCCGAGTATTTTTAATTCAAAAGACAATTTCGTTTAGTCTTCCTTATCTTCTGCTCTCAGATTTTTTTCCAGTTCATTCATGAATACCGCATCAACGGCTTCTTCTACGGTGGGAAGGATAGTCAATACAGTATCAAGATGAGAAATTTTGATAAGTTTCAATACATGCTCTGTAGGGCAGGCAAGAACGAATGTCCCTTCTTCGTTTTCACAAAGTCTGTTTCCTACAAGAATTGAACTAAGACCGGAAGAGTCTATATACTTAACTGCCGATACATCAAGAATGATATTTTTGTTACCTTCTGCATTTATTTTTACTAACTCAGATTTTAATTCAGGAGCCAATACAGAAGTTAATTTTTCTTCATGTAACTGCAATAAGCTATACTTCTCGGTTTTTTCAATAGTGTATTTCATAAAAAGAAATTCAATTTGTTCTTAAATATACAAATATTTATCTAAAATATAATCTTTCCTATAGAGCCTTTGTAATATTTTCCTGAATTCTGTTTAAAATGGATTCAGTGGGAGCTTTTACAAACTTTTCACCTGTAACCTGCTCGTAGAGCTCTATATACCTTTCTGATATGTTATTTATTACATCATCAGTCATTTCAGGAATGATTTGCCCTTCCTTACCCTGAAAGCCATTTTCAATTAGCCATTGCCTTACAAATTCTTTGGAAAGTTGCCTTTGTTTTTCGCCTTTTTGCTGTCTTTCTTGGTAGCCTTCTAAGTAAAAATACCTTGATGAGTCTGGTGTATTGATTTCATCAATCAGGTAAATTTTTCCATTAAATTTGCCGAATTCGTATTTGGTATCTACCAGTATGAGGCCTCGCTCTGCCGCTATCTCGGTGCCTCTTCTAAAGAGGGCATGTGTATATTGTTCGATCAGTTCATAATCTTCTTTGGATACTCTTCCCTGACGGATTATTTCTTCCTTTGAAATATCTTCGTCATGGCCTTCGGCTGCTTTAGTGGTAGGGGTAATGATAGGTACGGGAAGTTTATCATTTTCCTTTAATCCATCAGGTAATTTTTCGCCACACAACACTCTTTTCCCAGCTTTGTATTCTCTCCACGCATGGCCCGCCAGATAGCCTCTTATGACCATTTCTACCGGCAATGCTTCACACTTTAACCCTATAGTTACATTAGGGTCAGGAACACTGGTAACCCAGTTAGGTACTATATCTTTGGTAGCTTCAAGGAATTTCGCTGCGATTTGATTTAAAACCTGACCTTTATAAGGTATAGGTCTGGGTAAGACAACATCAAAGGCAGAGATTCGGTCGCTGGCTACTACTACCAGCTTGTCTTTAAAATGATAAACATCTCTTACTTTGCCTCTGTAAAATCCGGTTTGGCCAGGAAAATTGAAATTGGTTTCCTTTATTGCGTTCATTGCATTTCGATTGAAAGGCAAAATTAGAAAAAAATAGATTGTTTTATATGCGGGGAGACCGTTTTCTATTTTTTCTTAGGGGAAAGTTTTTGTTTGTTTATTTTTTCAGAGATTAGTTTTCCGTTTTTGTAATTCTGAGTTTTTTCCAGCACTCCATCCGCCTGGTATATTTTCCATGTTCCGGTTTCTCTGCCGCTGATATAGTTTCCTTCTTTTTCAAGAATACCTGTATCGTAGTAAGATTTATAAGGGCCGTAAGGCAAATTGTTTTTGTAAGTTGTTTCGGTTTTTATTTTGCCGTTAGCATAATAAGTTCTCCAGACATCTATCTTTACTCCATGTGCATACATTTCTGAAGCAGTTATTTTCCCGTTCTCATCAAATAGCTGTCGCTCTCCGTTTAGCTTCCCATTGATATAGCTTTCTTTGATTTTGATGTTTTTGTTCTCATAGTGAATAATAAATTCTCCGTGTCGGATCAGGTCTTCGCCAGAGCGGACAAAATTTTGAAGCTCTTTAATAGCGCCGGATTCATAATACAATTTAACTACAACATCTTTTCCGTTACTTTTATAATCTGTCAAGGATTGTATTTCCCCATTGGGGTAATAGGTATAATTCTTTCCTATTTTTTTTCCTCCCTGGTATTGAAATTTATGCTTAAGGGTTCCGTCATCATAATAGGCAATGTTAGATCCGTTTAATATCCCTTTGGTGTATTCACCTTCCAATATTAATGTGCCACTTTTGTTAAATGACCTGAACTTTCCGTTTTGCTTGCCATCTACAATGAAGGATTCCGTATTAATACCGCCTTCGGGATAGTAGGTTTTAAAAAATCCGTTTAATACTCCTTCCTTATAATATTCTTCTGACTGAAGATTACCATTTTCATAGTATTTTTTGCAAAGTCCGCTCATCAGGTTGTC
>DATCKK010000067.1:0-1947 GCA_036562325.1 Cytophagaceae bacterium
CCAATAAATTGAGCATTTCCTTGGACTGGTCTATTGCAATGACACGAAGCTTCCTATTAAGTAATTCTTGAGTTGCAAAGCCAGTACCTGCGCCAATATCAACAGCTAATAAACCTTCTTTTACTTGAGCTTCTTCACACAGTTTTTCTTTTATGCTATCTGAAAAAAATTCTGTCGAATCGAATCCCATTGATTTGATACATCGTCAAAATACTTTTTACTTTTCATCTACTGCACCCCTTTCTGAAAGAAACCAATAACGAGCCGCCTTTCTCCTACCGTTTAGCTTTATGCTTATGAGTCTTGGCAGTAAAATATTTTTCAAGATTTTCAGGAAGCTGATAGGCTTTGCGCTCGGGCTCACGTTGCTCAGTGCAATATACCTCTCGCAGGATGGCGTCAACAATCAATTCCTTTGGTGGGGACGTATATTCGACTCCATTATATACCCATACACGACAGTCAACGTTATCTCCGCAAAGTGTTCCACAATCCTCGCAAAGTGATTCTCTTAGCTCTACTGCGATGTCATTTCCATTCACTCGGATGGTCGGCGAACTGATAAATTGATATTGAATCGCCAACTCCTTCGTCGCAATATTTACTTTGTTTACCTTTACTTCATATCCTGCCGAATTAAGTACCACAGCTACGCTGGAGACTGCTTCATCCAGCGCCTTTTCAGTATCCTGGCATCTACCGCAAACGGTCGTATCCAGATACAGAAAATCAATGTTAATTGGTTTTTTCGGCTGCGACTGACAACAGTTATAAGAAGAACAACAACACTTACTCATCTTCACTACATCTCCTACAACAATTTGAGTTATCTCTGCAAATGCAATTATCCTTAGCAGATGTAATAGCACAGAAAAACTGTTTTGTTTTACTTATGGTATCATCATCCAGCGAGTAATAAGTCCATTTTCCTTCTTCCCGAGCTTTAACAATCCCACATTCACACAGGATTTTCATATGATGAGACAATGTAGATTGGGACATTTCAAACTTCTCCAGAATATTGCAGGCACAAAGTTCCCCGCAAGAAAGCATATCTACGATCATCGCTCTTTTAGGATCTCCCAACGCTTTAAACACTTTCGTGTTCTTAAGGTAGTAGTCCATAATAACACCTCAAATCTAAAAACTTCGATATGATACATTATATGCATCAAATCGAAAAACGTCAATGTAAAAGTGGAAAATCCTGAAAATGCCCGTAATCAAATTTTCCCTATGTTCTCATAAAAAAATCAATTCATTTTGGAACAAATATTATTATCTTAGTTATTTGATCTTCGCTTGCCTTTGTTAGATTTACATCGCCCGACTATGATTCAATAACCTCAGAACCATAATGGTACTGTCGATAATACGGTTTTTCCGGTTTCTCCAGGAATCAGACAGTGGAAAGTTAAACAGATCCGGTTTTCTTGGCAATTCCCAAAAGCCTTCCCCATTTCTTTGTTTTATTATCCAGTTTACATATTTATCTTTGTATTTTGTCCATCCCCTAAACTGCGAAATAAGGGACAAAGCGCGCAACCAATGACAAAAGTCCCGGCTGTCCCTTCTCTTAATGTCAATGGGGACGAAATCTGATAGCTTGCAGTTGTAAACATAGTAAATTTTCTCTGCAAAGTTCATACAGTAATCTACTAAAGCCTGATCGGTATTATCACTTATGTAATTGTCTTTGTCTGTAGGAGCCAGCAAAATCAAGTTATAATAGCAGAAAGCTGGGATGGTTCGTTTTGTTTTAAACCCGAAATATTCATTCTGAGGCCTGATTTCCGCCTCTTTGTCATAATAACCTCGTGAGAAAGCTGTTTCGGCAAAATCAGCCCAGCGGTTCCTATGAAAGTCAAGTATTTTGTTCTCTGGCTCTATCAGTGATAGCATAGCAGCACTTACAAGCGGAACAAACATTTCCGGCCACCAGCGGAT
>DATCKK010000157.1:0-2029 GCA_036562325.1 Cytophagaceae bacterium
ATCTATGCCCGTGCCCTGATCCGTAATTTGAATTAATAACTTTTTATTTCCAGGGGATAAGGAAATATGAACGGGCTTATTATCTGAAAATTTGAGAGCATTTCCTATTACATTGATAAATGCAGTAAGTAATAGCTCTTCATTACCCATTACCACGAGTTGATCTTCTTCTTCAATATTTTCAAAAGCAGTAGTAAGCCGGGTAGCAGAGTTTCTTCTTTTAAAGATGGCTTCAATTTTTAAAAATAATTCATCCATCCGAATTTTTTCAATAAGGATAGATTTATTAATTAATCCGGTTTGTGCCAGCTCCAGCAAGGCGTTTGAAAGCTTGGTCATTTTCTTTACATCTTCCAAAATCGAAATGAGGACTTGTTTGTATTCCGATTCACTTCTTTCTTTCATTAAGGAAACTTCTATTTCTCCTGTAATGGAAGTAAGCGGTGTCCTTAATTCGTGGGAAGCATGAGCCACAAAGCTTTTTTGAATTTCGAAGGACTTTTCCAGGCGTTGAAAAAGTTGGTTGAAGGCAATAGCCAGTTTGGATATTTCGTCTTTGCCTTTACCCTCATCTATTCTTAGATCCAGGTTCGAGGCAGTAATAGTCTCGGCTTGTTTGGTAATCCGGGCAATAGGGCGAAGAGCTTGCCTGGCAAATAATCTTCCTGAAAAGTAAATGATAAACAAACTGATGGGGAATCCAATAGTTAACACCAGTCGTAAATTTTCTATTTTTTTATCTCCATATATATCTATTGCACTTGCTACTACAATAAAGTCTCCCAAATCGTCTTTAAATAAAATAGCGGTAACCTGCCGGTTGTCTTCTATATAACTAATATCGTTATCGTCTTTTTCAATATTTTCAATTACTTCCAAAGGTAAGGTAAAATCGATAGTGTCGTCTTTAAATATCAGATTATGTTCTTTGTCATAAACCCTGACAAATTCCTGAGGTAGTGACTGAAGGTATTTTCTACGGAGTACTTTTAATAAGTCTTCGTTTATCTCATCCATCTGAAGCAAAAGTTTGGCTGTATTCAACGCACGTTCTCTTAATCGCGCATCGAAGTCCAGTTCTTTGTACCGGACGGATAAATAATAGATAGTTGTGCTGAATACCAAAAGAATCAGCGCTACAATGCCGGTAAACTGTAATGCTATTTTATTTCGTATCTGCATACTATTCTTCCAGCTTCAATACATAGCCCATTCCCACAATGGTATGGATAAGTTTAGGTGAGTAGTTTTTGTCTATTTTCTTTCGTAAAAAGTTAATATATACATCTATAACGTTAGTGCCTGTATCGAAGGAAATTTCCCATACCTTTTCAGCGATGTCTACTCTTGAAATTACCTTGCCTTTGTTTTTTATCATATATTCCAATAGCAAAAATTCTTTTGCCGTGAGGTCTATTTTTTCGCCGGAACGTTTTACGGTTTTACTCTCGGTGTCCAGTTCCAGATCGGCTATTTTATATACTTTTTCTTTGGACTCTCCGGTAGTCCTTCGGGTTAATGCGCGAATTCTTGCCAAAAGTTCCCTGAATTCAAAAGGCTTCACCAGGTAATCATCGGCACCAGAGTCCAGGCCGGTTATTTTATTATCGGTTGTTCCTAATGCCGTAAGCATTAATATGGGCGTATTAACGTCTTCACTACGGATGCTTTTGCATACTTCAATTCCATTCATGGAAGGAAGGTTTACATCTAGTATAATCAGGTCGAAGGAAGCAGATAAAGCCATTTCTTTTCCCGTAAAGCCATCGTAAGCAACACTTACTTCATGTAGTTGTTCTTCAAGCCCTTTTTTGATAAATGATGCAACTTTGGGTTCATCTTCTACAACCAGAATTTTCATTGGTTCGCTTTTTAAAATTACTATGTGATATTAACTCTACTTTGTCAGATTCTAAAAATTGGCAAAAAATTATAAATTTGCAACAGTTAAGGGCTTACAACGAGAAAGCCCTTTTCAAAAAATAAGAATAACAAAAAAAGGTATAACAATGAGAAAACATCAGGCCTT
>DATCKK010000188.1:0-2384 GCA_036562325.1 Cytophagaceae bacterium
GTTCCGTCAAAGTCAAAAATTATATTCTTCATGCTACCACAGATAAATTTCCAGATTTTCCGGGCATAAAATTATTAAAAGATAGTGTTTCATGCTATTAAAATAAATTTTATACCTGGATTAAATAAGAAAACCTGTTGCATAATGAAACAGGTTATACAAATTGTATTGAAGTCAGTAGATCTAATTGGCCGTGGTATCAAAGCTTTGATTGCTTTTTTTATCGTATTTTACTTCTTCACCGCTGGTGTTTATTATTTCACCTGTATCTACCGGTGCATTGGGTTTTCCGGTGACTTCTGCCGTGTCTACCAGAATCTGATTTCTGTCACTGTTGCCGGTGTCTATACCGGAACTACTTTTATCTTTTTCTCCACATCCAGCTATTGATATACCAATTGAAACTACAATACTAAATATTAGTTGTCTCATTTTTTCTTTTTATCAATAAACTGTTTATCGAATCGATTGTTTGCCCTTGTTATTTTATGTCTCAGGTAAAATTATTAACTATTTTAAGAAAATATCTTTGTTGTTGGCTAATGAAATTTATTGGGTTATTTGTTTTTCAGATTTTTTGATCAGGCTTTTTAATACGAAATAGCCTAGCCCCCCGGAAACTAAGGAGGCAACAAATATTCCTATTTTAGCAGTCTGATTGTAATGCGAGCCTTTAAAAGCAAGTTCTGAGATGAAGAGTGACATTGTAAACCCTATACCTCCGAGAAGAGCTACTCCGTAGATGTGTTTCCATGATGTTTTGGCGGGAAGCTCTGCCCATTTCATTTTAATTGTAAGTTTGGCAAAAGAAACAATACCAATAAATTTGCCCACCAGTAATCCGAAAAATATACCCATTCCGACAGGACTGAACAGTTCGTTAAAGAAGGTAGAGTTTATTTCTACTCCTGCATTGGATAAAGCAAAAACCGGCATTATAAAATATAATACAATTGGTGAAAGCGAGTATTCCAGTTTTTGTAATGGAGTTTGGGCATCTTCACTGAGCATTTTGATTTTTTCAATAATGGTGTTTTGCCGATGAGTAACGAGCGATGCCTTTAACGGGATTTCCTTTTCGAATTCCTCGGATAGTTTTTTAACTTTTTCAGAATATTCTTTTTCGTCTACCAATGTATTTGCAGGGATCATGAAAGCTGAAATTACGCCGGCAATAGTAGCATGTATGCCTGAAAGTAAAAAAGCCGTCCATACTCCAATACCTCCTATAACGGCATAGAAGTAGGGGGTGCGTATGTCGAGTAAATTTCCGGCCAGTAGCATACTTGCGAATCCAACTCCCAGCAGGAAGTTTTCTAAAGAAAATTCGGAGGTATAGAATAGGGCAATAACCACTACGGCACCTAAATCGTCTACGGTAGCAAATGCAATTAAAAAGACTTTTAAAGGAATGGGTATAGATTTTCCTAATGCTGCAAGGACTCCCAAAGAAAAAGCGATATCTGTTGCCATGGGTATTCCCCAGCCCTGGGGGGCACCTGATTTCAGGTTAATTAAGGTGTAGATTGTTGCAGGGACTATCATTCCTCCAATAGCTGCAAATGCGGGCAGTGTCGCTTTTTTTAATGAGGATAGTTCTCCGGCCATAAACTCTCTTTTCAGTTCGAGTCCAACCATAAAAAAGAACACAGACATTAATCCATCGTTAACCCAGATATGGAGAGATTTAATTATGGAAAATTCGGCTACGGTAATGCCCAGCTCTGTTTCCCACAGGTGGTGATAGGATTCTTTCCAGGGAGAATTAGCCCATATAAGGGCGATAATAGTAGCCACCAGTAAGGTTAATCCTGCACTATAGTCCTGTTCTATAAATTTATTTAAAGGGGCAAGTATTACCTTAATTTTGGTTTGTCGCATAATAAAAATACCTCATCTTATAGACTCTTTAGCCTATAAATTGTTGTGTTTTTTTCTTTAAATAATTGGGGGAGGTAGATAAGGAAAAAAACTGAAATAAAAATTCTAATATAGTAAACGTTTGCTGTGTATCGTTTCTACTAGCTTTCGTGCTTTCAACGGATCACATCCGCTGATGGTGAGATGGTATTTCTCACAACGAAGGCTGATTTTGACACAATGCTGCCAGTCAGGGAAAGTGCTTAAGTCAACTATGGTATCCAAGGGTATTTCCTGTACGGGGGACTTGGTATAAAAATTATAAGTGGCCACCAATAATCTTTTATCGGTGGTAATTATTAAAGCTTTCGAAGTGTTTATGTACCCTGTTATATGAGCCAGTACTTTTTCTTGTGGTAACAGGCTTTTCAATAAGTCATCAGCAACCATTTTGGCTGAGTTGGAGTAAGAGGCAGATTCTTTGAGATCAGCCTTAAGTTCTAAAAAGTTTTTTTGTGTTGTCA
>DATCKK010000204.1:0-3780 GCA_036562325.1 Cytophagaceae bacterium
GGACAAGGGCTCACTAAGCCATTATCATCCTGAAGTACTTCATACGCTTTGCCTTCCCCTACTTCCGTTCCACACAGGGCATCTATTTTTATCAGATAGTTGTTTTTATCAACACTATATTCGCTGCTGGTTCCCGCCAACTCTATAAAGATATATTCTGCTGAAGGGTCATTTAACAGTTTATACTGAAAGCGATAGGCACTCACTCCCGCTACAGGCTCCCAACTAATTTTTAACTTTTCCCCTTCGCTATCCGCCATTATAGGTTCAGGTGCAATACAATTAGGTGTTTCAAGTATAAATGTCCCTCCGAAACTTGGTTGTGTCCAGGTTTTACATTGAGCACGTATGGTATATTCATACATAACACCTTCTTCAAGCACCATCCTGTCTAAGTTCAATGTATTGTTTGCTGTTAATACCGGTGTCCAGGGGAGACTAGTGTTAGCTGGGCGATAAGCCACCTCATACATTACATGAGAAGGATCTTCTCCCCAGCTCAATGCAATCAGGTCATTATTAATAACCTTAGGTTCGGCTATTACACTTACCGGCTGACAGTTTTCTTTAATTGAAAAGGTAAACACTTCACTGGCGCCTAAATTCTTAAAGCGCTGAGATGTGGTCTTTCCTCCGGAAGTCTCTTCATAAGCTGTTACCTGCCAGGCATAGACGTTTCCTTCTTCCAACGGCACATCAGCAGGGGTGTATATAAATACAGGAAAGTCTAAGCCTTGTACATCTATAATTGAATTGCTTGTATTCGCAGGAGTATTTTTCATCGCATCGTAAGGGTTGCGATCTATTGGCACCACTTTTATCAACCGGAAGTTATACTTTATCTTTTGCTGGGGTGAGAAACTCACATGACGCGGTTGCCAGTTAAAGAAAACGTTTTGGTTGATCGTTTGTAAATCGAAGCTTTGCTTATCCACGGGACTGGTAAGCATCGGAGGATCATAGCGGTTTACCGAGAAGACGGTAAAGTCAGATTTAGGATTAGAAACAACTACATCGGGAACTCTTGCATCTACTGCCTCAAATGACAAGTGATATATTCCTTCCGGAAGGCTTTCATCAACTACGGCAATATTATTATCTTTACTCTTCAGGTTCTTTGGATCAAACAGTGCAGCAAGTTCCATATCATTTAAAAAGTAAACTTGCCCTTTCTCAAGTGTAAGCTCTATTCCTCGTATACTCACCAAATTAATTGACTTCCTATCCGTTAAGTTTATCTTCAGCAATATCTTATAATTGTCCTTGTTCAGGTCCGACAAGAACACTCTTACATTAATATTCGATGGATCGGAATAGTCGGTTAAAAAAGCCGATGGAAAAATAATAGAGGACTGTACCTGTACAGGGTAATGCTGCTGAGAATACACTGAACAGGTAATCAGCAACATCATCAGCATTAAAATACTTCTGAGCTTCACAAGAAATAAAAATTTGTAAAACAAATAATTCTTAACAACAGTTAATTTATTCATTATATAAAAAAGAATGTAGTTCAATATTTTCTTTTAATCTCTACTTTCAATATTCATTCAGTAATGACACATTACTTATTACTTCCAACTTCTTTAGAATGTATAATTATATCCTACAGCTCCCATAAACTCATTGAAAGTGGCATTATATCTTCCAAGACTTGCCTCACCAAGTTTAGCTCGTCCTGAATATCTCATATTTGCAGATAAAGAATGCTTTTTTCCTAACCGTATGGAATAGGTATTAGAAACAGAATATAACCTGGCTACCAACTGATCCTTTTCATAGTTTTGATTTGCATTTAATGAAAGAGAAACACGAAGTTTCTTTTTAAAGACCGGAGCTCCTGCATTGACGCCGACACCAACAAACAAACTGTTGCCTTGTTCATACGAAGTTTGATTGGCATTAGTATTTACTCCTAAACTGATGCCTGATTTTTTCCAGGATTGATTAAACATCACATTACCGTTAGCCATCTGGTTGCCGAACGAGCTTCTGCCTTGTTTGTTGGAAGCAGACATAAGTGAAGAGTTCACGCTGATTGTCCTGCTAATATGATCATTTTCAGAAAGCTTATAACTCACCGAGCCATTTACAGTTTGTGAGATTTGTGTATAATTAAGTGTATCTATATCTGCAAATATTGTATTCTGTAAAAAGGTTACATCCACCGGCTTTACATTGACAAAACTATAAAAGTTAGAGTAGGCCAAATTAATATTAAGTCGCCTGGAAGGAACAATACCCATATTAACCGATCCGACTTTCCGATTCATTTTAGATGCTTTTTGATTATTCAAATCATCACGTTGCAGCCCGCCATTGGCACTAATATTCACTTTCTTTTGAAAAAGTGCCGTAGAAAAATTTACAGTTATATTTTCCAGGTCATTATTAAAATAATACGCACCTAAGGTCTGATACTCGGGCTCTACCCTTTCATAACCCGCCCCAAGATTCATAAAACTGAAGTCATAAGTTGCGTTTGCCTTGAAAGCTGTGTACACCTGTGTAGACTGTTTCCAGGGCATAAAGTATAGTTTGGAACTTAATGTAGATGGCTTAAGATCACTCTCCGTAGTAACATCTCTTGTCCATGCAGAACGTGCACCCTCTGCATGCAAAGTTAGTTTTTCAAAAAGTACCTTTGTTCCTCCAATGCTCCATACCATATTTTCCTGCGGCCTTAACCCAACTACTTCAGGCACTTCATTGATAGAACCGACAATATCTTTGGCATAAAACGCCACAACAAACACCTCGTCACTTCCGGCCTTATAATTTACCTTTATACCTCCACCCATACGGCTGTAAGAAGGAAGCACATTAGCATTTGTACTGTCGTAATTTACTGCCTTTAACAATCTTCCACTCATCGCAGCAACTGAAAGTTTATCTCCCCGATATTCCACACCACCACCTAAAAAGTTATGCCCGTTAAGTGTATATGGAGAAAAGCTGAGATTTCGATAGCCCGCATGAAATGTCCATTTCTTATAAGTAGGACTTAAGCCATAGATATTAAATGGTTGTCGGTAAGAAAAATTCTGATTGGAAAAAGCAAAAGAAAACGGTAAGGAAAATCCATAGAGGCTAATATTAACATTCCCCGAAAGCACATAGGAATAAGGATTCAGTCGATTGGAAATACCATCGGCAACATAAAAATTGTTGGACATACCCACGCCTCCGCTTACTTTAACCCCACCTTTCTTTCCAATCTGATCGAGTTGTTGTCCATAGCTTGTAAGGCTACAAAGAACAACACCCAGCACAAAAAATTTTTTCATGTAAATATTTATCAATAAGACTTTTCTTTTACTGTTCGTATTCACTTAATCCCCCATCAACCTTTTTGCACACACTTATAATATTTCTATCCAAAAGGCATATCCTATATGCTTATACTTTATTCCACCATCAGCTTAAATACAATCTTCCTTTCAGGCGTAGTTAGCAATAGCAAATACACACCCGCATCATTTAGCTGAGGAAGTCTTTCTTCGTATGACTCTTTCCCTGAAAGCTCTTTTTCCCAAACCTTTATACCCATATCAGTGTACAGTGATAGCCTCACCGCCTCTTTGGTTCCTGTTTTTACCAGTGCTTTCATATTCTGGCCATTACCTGGGTTTGGATAAGCTGTTAGCGATTGAATTTCAGGAGCGACAAAGTATGGCAGACTATCGTTTGGATTTTTAGGCCCTGCCAATATTTCTTTCTCCAGTTCCACAAAACATCCATCTCTTACAGACTTCTGTTTAATTACATAAGAACCGGAAT
>DATCKK010000216.1:0-5071 GCA_036562325.1 Cytophagaceae bacterium
AAAATCTTCTCTCGTTGACGAACTGGTAAGACGTTTTCTGTCCAATGAGCCAGAGAAAACCGTTGCCATTATTTCAATCGACCCGTCTAAACGAAAATCGGGCGGTGCATTACTGGGGGACCGAATCCGGATGAACTCTATCAACTCTTCCCGGGTATATATGCGGTCTCTGGCCACAAGGCAATCTAACCTTGCTATAAGCAAACATATAAGGGAAGCTATACTTGTCTGTAAAGTTGCAGGATATGACCTTGTCATAGTAGAAACATCCGGAATAGGGCAATCGGATTCAGAAATAACCGATATCAGCGATGTTTCACTTTATGTAATGACTCCAGAATATGGGGCAGCTACCCAGTTGGAAAAAATCGACATGCTTGATTTTGCCGATGTGGTAGCTATTAACAAATTTGATAAAAGAGGGGCATTGGATGCCTTGAGAGATGTAAAAAAACAATACAAACGAAATAAGCAGCTTTGGGACGTAAGTGATGATGACCTTCCGGTAATAGGTACCATTGCTTCTCAATACAATGATCCTGGTATGGATGTTTTATATACCAGGATAATGGAAGCTTTAAACTTAAAGAAAGGTAAGTTGTTCAACAGTACCCTCTATCAAACATCCGGTGCAGTTACCGGCCTCACCATTCTTCCTCCTGACAGAGCCAGATATTTGGCAGAGATAGCTGAGAAACACGAAGCTTATAAAAATATCACCGAACAACAAGCCAGTATAGCAAGCACTATTTACCAACTGGAAGCCAGTATAGATTATATAAAAAACAGTGATCTGAGTAAAGAAGAACAGGAGGAAACAGTCCAAAATCTAACCAGGCTTTTGACTAAAAACAAGGCTATGCTGCTTCCTGAAAGCCAGGAAGCATTGAAGCGGTTCGATGAATTAAAGAAATTATACCAACAGGAACAGTTCCGCTATGAAGTAAGAGGAAAAGTAATAGAAAATACGCTAAAGTATACTTCTCTTTCCGGATTATCCATTCCCAAAGTATCGGTACCAAAGTACAAAGACCATGGAGATGTATTACGCTGGGTAATGAAAGAAAACTTTCCGGGAGAGTTTCCCTATACGGCGGGTGTATTTCCTCTAAAAAGACAAGGAGAAGATCCGACCAGAATGTTTGCGGGAGAAGGCGGGCCCGAAAGAACCAACAAACGTTTCCATTACCTTTCCATGGGTCAGCCGGCCAAAAGGTTGTCTACGGCATTTGACTCTGTAACACTCTATGGAGAAGATCCGGATTACCGGCCGGATATTTATGGAAAAGTTGGTAATTCAGGGGTAAGTATAGCCACAGTTGACGATGCCAAAAAACTTTATTCAGGCTTTAACCTTTGTCACCCTTCCACCTCCGTGTCCATGACCATAAACGGGCCTGCTCCTATGTTGCTTGCTTTTTTTATGAATGCAGCCATTGACCAGCAATGTGAAATTTACATAAAATCAAACGGATTAACAGAGGAAGTAAGCCGAAAAATTTCTTCTATTTATGCTGAAAAAGGTTTACCCCCTCCTCAGTACAATGGTAATTTACCTGACGGGAACGACGGATTAGGATTACTGCTGTTGGGCGTATCAGGCGACGAGCTTCTTCCGGCTGAAATTTATCATAATATAAAGAAAGATACCCTTTCCGTGGTTAGAGGCACAGTACAGGCAGATATACTGAAAGAAGACCAGGCTCAAAATACCTGTATCTTCTCTACTGAGTTTGCTTTAAAAATGATGGGAGATATACAGGAGTATTTTATTCAACACTGTGTAAAAAACTTTTATTCTGTTTCCATTTCCGGATATCACATCGCCGAAGCCGGAGCTAACCCTATCACACAACTGGCATTTACACTTTCCAACGGCTTTACTTATGTAGAGTATTATTTATCCAGAGGGATGCATATTGATGACTTTGCTCCTAACCTTTCCTTCTTCTTCTCTAACGGGCTGGACCCTGAATATTCTGTCATTGGCCGCGTTGCCAGAAGAATATGGGCAAAAGCCATTAAAAACTTATATGGTGGCAATGAAAGATCACAGAAGTTAAAATACCATATTCAAACTTCGGGAAGGTCTTTACATGCCCAGGAAATTGCATTTAATGATATACGCACCACACTTCAGGCACTTTATGCGATTTATGATAATTGTAACTCCCTTCATACCAATGCTTATGACGAAGCCATTACCACTCCCACGGAAGAGTCGGTCCGAAGGGCAATGGCTATACAAATGATCATAAATAATGAATTAGGGTTGGCCCGGAATGAAAACCCGCTTCAAGGAGCATTTATTATTGAAGAACTGACCGACCTGGTGGAAGAGGCAGTAATGCTGGAGTTCAAAAACCTATCTGAAAGAGGCGGTGTATTAGGGGCGATGGAACGAATGTATCAGCGTTCCAAAATTCAGGACGAATCATTATTCTATGAAACAATGAAGCATTCCGGAAAGCTTCCGGTAATAGGAGTAAATACCTTCCTTGATCCTAAAGGCTCCCCTACTATTGTTCCCAAAGAAGTCATACGTGCCACCAAAGAGGAAAAAGAGTTTGCCATCAGTTCTCTTCATGCATTTAAGGAGAGAAACAAAAACAGGAAAGAGGATGCCTTAAAAAAATTAAAGGCTTCCGCCATTAGCAATAATAATATTTTTGAAGTCTTAATGGATGTTTCCAAAGTATGCACTCTGGGCGAGATCACCCATGCCTTGTATGAAGTCGGCGGGCAATACAGGAGAAACATGTAATTCAGTCAATATGCAGTACTAACATTTATCTGGGAATAAAGTTATTTCTCATATCAGAGAATAATAATATACCCATGAAGAAATATGTACTTATATTGATATGCCTTCTTTTTATGAAGGAGGAAGCGTATGCACAGAACAGCCATTCTCCCTATAAATTAAGAACCACTGTTGACTTACCCGTCACCGTCGGATCTGCTGCTCTCAGTTATATCGGGCTAAAGTACGTATTAAGAGAAAAACGAAGAGTTGATTCCCTTGAAGTGGTCAGCCTGGACAGAAATGATGTCAACGCCTTTGACCGCGGTGCCACCCGGCAGGATTTGCATAATGGAAGTGTTTATTCCGACATCGCTTTATTTTCCTCTTTTGCCATTCCCGGGCTTTTACTTTTTGACGATAAAGTTAAGAGTGATGCTTTGAAAATTGGAGCCTTATACCTCGAAACCATAGGTATCATGGGGGTAGTATATACATGGGGCGCAGGAAGTATTAACCGATACAGGCCTTACGTTTATAACCCCGAAGTGGATTTTGAAAAAAGAACCAGCAGAGGTGCTTTAAACTCCTTCTTTGCCGGCCACCCTGCCGCTGCAGCAGCTTCCTCTTTTTTTCTGGCAAAAGTATATTCCGATTATAACCCCGACTCGCGATTACGCCCATGGTTATTCGCAGCGGCAATAGTACCTCCATCTGTAGTTGCTTTTTACCGTTACAAAGGTGGCCAACATTTCCCAACAGATATTTTAGCGGGTATACCTATTGGAGTACTTATCGGATGGGGTGTCCCTCATCTTCACAAAAAAAAGAAAAAAGAAGACAGCAATCTGTCCATTACCCCTTATGGCAGAGGAGTAAGTATTATATACTCATTACGATAATTTAGTTGCCAGCCTCCAATGGGTAGTATTGGGAATATTTTCGAAACTATAAATTCACAGAATGGATGTACAGACATAACTATTCAAATGTACCGTCGGCAATCTCCACAAGAAGCAATAATTAATAATCCTACTAAATATTAAGCCTGTTGGCAAAAGATGGAAAACTGACGGTTCATTTCGATGAATTTAACAGCAAACGGACAGGAGGGAATAATACTCAGGTTATTTGTTTTAGCATAATTAAATACGGAAAGAATAAGTTCTTTCCCGATTCCTTTCCCTCTGAGCCTGTTAGGAACCATTGTATTTACTATTTCAAGGCTTTTTTCGTTCACCAATTTGTAATTAAGAGAAGCTTCGAACCCTTCCAAAACCACAAAAAATTTGTTCTCTTCTTTTAAATGTTTAACATCCATTTTCATGTGAAGGCCAGGTTACAATCGGATCTATTTATTATTTAAATAAAATCTGCCCGTAATTGTTTTAATAAATTTAGCTTTGCCCATAAAACTGGGTACTTGTTTAAAAAGTAAATCCATGAAGGGTAGAAAAGAGTTCAAATTTTATTTATTTAAAACATAATTTTTCCTTATTACTAACATTATAGAGTTTAAATTATAGTCTTATATTTGAGTCGATAAAATAGCTTAGCTGCTTTCAGGTTATTTATCGTATACTCTCTAGCTACAAGACAACCGGATTGAATTGATTTTATGATATTTATTCTGTTAGCATTAGCGATTGCACCCGGGCTGGCTATTTGTGTATATATTTTTTTTAAAGATAAGTTCGAAAAAGAGCCGCTGCATGTATTGGCAAAATGCTTCTTTTTAGGAGTGTTCAGTGCACTGCCGGCTCTCGGATTAGGCGAACTGGCTGATTATTTCTTCCCGATTACCAATACTTCTGCATCTATTGCTTTAGATGCTTTTGTTTACATCGCATTTATGGAAGAGTTCTGCAAATATGCAGTCCTGCGGGGATATGCGTATAACAAGCCTTCTTTCAATGAACCTTACGATGGCATTATGTACTCCGTGATGATTGCCATGGGATTTGCCACGATCGAAAATATTATATATGTCCTTGAAAACGGATTACTGGTAGCTATTGTGCGAATGTTAACAGCAGTACCTGCTCACGCTACCTTTGGTATATTAATGGGATATTATGTCGGCTTGGCAAAGTTCAAATCCGGCAACAAACTTCCTTACTTGTTATTAGGATTGTTCTCTGCCATCTTCCTACATGGTATTTATGACTTTTGTCTGATTATGTATGTAGACAAATATCAGTTTTTATTGTTTGGAGCATTGCTTTCTTTGATAAGTGGATTGTTTTTATCCAAGAAAGCAATTGCTCTTCACAACCAGAATTCGCCGTTCAAACCTAATGAGGTTCAAACTACTAAACAGCCTTTGTC
>DATCKK010000240.1:0-1751 GCA_036562325.1 Cytophagaceae bacterium
GAATCATATCATTTAACCGCACCTCTTCTTTTCTTGGCACTTTCAAACGTATAACATACGGCTCTCCGGACTTTAATCTTGCTTCTACCTCATCTTTAGGAAGAGTAAGCGAGTTTTTCATGGTAGCCCTGGTGATAGCGTTGTATTGAGGAGAAGCCACTCTTGCCGCTTTCAGTCGCTCCCGCATCGCTTCCAGTTCCTCGGCGGTGTCAAATGCATAGTAAGCATTGCCCTCTTCCACCAACTTAAGTGCGTAGTCCATGTAAAGAGGTTTTCTTTCTGACTGTCGGTAAGGAACATGTGGGCCGCCCAACACAGGGCTTTCGTCCAGTTTTATCCCCACCCAGTCCAAAGCTTCCATAATGTATTCCTCCGCCCCAGGCACATACCTGTTTTGATCCGTATCTTCAATCCTCAGGATCATTTTACCCCCATGCTTTTTAGCAAATAAATAATTGTAAAGAGCTGTTCTAACTCCTCCAATATGTAAAGCTCCTGTAGGACTCGGTGCAAACCTTACTCTAACCTCTTTTTCCATAAATACTTAAATTCTCTCGATAAAATGCAAATTTACAAATTCCAAGGGGATTTTAATAGCTTTTCACAAAAGCAATCCTGTAAAAATCCTGTTTTTTAAACTACAGCGATACAGGATATTTCTACATTAACATCTTTAGGCAGCCTGCTTACTTCTACCGTTTCTCTGGCAGGAAAATCCGCTTTAAAATATTCTCCATAGATTTTATTAATGGCCGCAAAGTTATTCATGTCCTTTACAAAAATGGAACATTTAACCACATTGCTAAAATCCATACCGGCTTCTGTTAATATGGCTTGCAGATTTTTCATCACCTGATGTGTTTCAGACTCAATCCCCCCGGTAACCAGATTTCCTGTTTGAGGGTCCAATGGGATTTGTCCTGAAACATACAAAATTCCGTTTACCAACACTGCCTGGCTGTATGGGCCTATTGGAGCCGGGGCATTTTTACTTTCTACAATTTTTTTTGCCATGGTCTTTAATTTGTCTTAATCTTTTAAAATTCCAAATTAAGCAAAAAGATAAAACATGTGGAGTTTGGCAAATGTTTAATTCGATTTTCTTTAAAGAAAATAAGATAATCCAACTATAACCTCTGTAATTCAATAACCTTTAATTGCCGGAATTAAGAGAAATGCGACTGAATTGCAACTCTCGCCCATCTTCGATTCAAATAAGGACGATAAAAAATATAGTTTTTAAATCGAATTTATCTTCACTTAAGTTAGGCCAATAAAAAAGACCCTGGCCATAAATACCAGAGTCTTTTTATTAAAATATATCATATTAAGCTTTACTCGACAGTAACCGACTTCGCCAGGTTCCTTGGCTGGTCTACATTGCAACCTCGCATAACCGCCACATGATAAGCCAATAACTGTAATGGAATTACAGAGATGAGAGGCATTAAAGGCTCTGCTACTTGAGGTACTTCTATAACAAACTCTGCCATCGATTCGATCTGCGTATCGCCTTCCGTTACTACAGCAATTACTCTTCCTTTTCGGGCTCTTACTTCCTGAATATTGGAAACTATTTTTTCATAAGAGTTGTCTTTCTGAGCAATTACAAGGACCGGCATCTCATCATCAATCAATGCGATGGGGCCATGCTTCATTTCTGCAGCAGGATAACCTTCGGCATGTATATAAGAAATTTCTTTTAGCTTTAACGCTCCTTCCAACGCTACCGGGAAATTAAACCCTCGCCC
>DATCKK010000243.1:0-6998 GCA_036562325.1 Cytophagaceae bacterium
CAGGCCAAACACTATAGAACCCACCTTGGAAGAAGCCGCATTCGCTCTTATGTTTATTTTTGAAGTTCCGATTTTAGAGAAATCAATCACCATGCCCGGAGTCATAGTCATGATATCTTTATGAGTCTCAGCATTAACCAATGTAAGGCTTGCTACTTTAATATCAGCTATATCTCCATCGCCAGGCCCACTGGAACCTCCATCATTACCACCACCGGATCCGCCATCGTTCCCGCCTGTGGCACCAAACTCATAAGCTCCTATATCGAAACCTTTACCTGCAGGCCTTCCAGCACCTGTCAAGTCAAACGTTACTCCTTTAGAAGCTACATTCGCTCCTGCATCTATGGCTGGAGAACCGGCCTGAAGCCTATAGTCACCGGCAGAAGCATTCACAAACTTAACATCAGCTACATTCTTACTGGTGAAGTTGTTTGACTCTGTTAATCTGACACCATTGGAAGTATTTATAAACTTACCGGAACCAGGATTGATAATAATGTTATTAACAACCGTATTCATCGGAATTTTTTCAGAATAGAACCTCATTCCATCTTGTCCCGCATTTACAATAGTATTATTATAAAATGCGAAGTTAGAACCTGGCGTATATCTTTCATCAACAAAGACACCATTTTCACCAGAGTTAATAATCAGGTTATTAAATATAACATTATCACCTAAGCCCAATACGATCATACCATTACCAGGCCCGTTTTTAATTACGTTATTATAGCATAGCCCTCCTGTACCTTCACCTATCTGTAGTCCATTATTCTGGTAATTGGCAAATGGAGACTGTCCATAGTACTCAATGGTGTTATTATATATTTTAGCACCTCTGATAACACAACCTACCTGAATACCTTCAGCATCGGTATATCTCACAATGTTATCGTATAAAGATAAGTTTTCAATACTGTGAGGCATGATATTACCACAGGAAAGAGATCTTCCACTGGCATAAAATGAGTTACCAATATAAAATCCTTCCCCACCGGTTTTGTATATATAATTGTGATGCATAACTATATCACGCATAACAAAATTATCTCTCCAGGTGGACTGATCACAACTTGGATCGGTTTTACACATAACCCCGGCAAACCCGATGTTATGTATTTCAGCATACTCAAGCTCAAGATTGGTGGTAAGCTTTTCAAATGTGATACCAATATGAGGCCCATCTATTTCAATACCATACTTATGAGATGAACTTCCCGTACCGGTAAATTTCAGGTATTTGGAGTTTTCTACTTTCACTCCATAAGAACCACTGGTCTTAAAAGTTACTTTCCCTCCTTTATTAACGAAAATAATAGGACTAGTAGGAGAGCCAACAAAATTTCTAAGAATTAACGGGCCTCTTGTTCCTGCTTCCAGGCAAACAACACTACCTGGGCCAATATTAAGTGATTTAGCATCAACCACAGACTGATTTAAAGGAATGGTGTACGTACATGTTGCTGTATTTTGAACTGACGGTGCATACTCTCCTTTCGGATTCATTTCCCGTCCATCCTTTTTACAAGCGGTAAAAAATGACACCATAACAATGAAGGTGAACCAAAGATTAATTTTTGTAAAATTCATAATGTAAAATTTAAATTAGTAAGACAAGAATAGCTTTCCCATGCCTTACAAATTCCAAAAGACATAAGTTCTATGTTGCGACTTATATTCCGAAAAGCTTAGTCCATTATGATGTAATACACTTAAAAAGTATACTAAAAAATATAAAGCAAACTCACCGTGTTAATTAGGCTCTTATTCCTTTCAAAAATCAGCCTGTTTTTACTAGTAACAAGAGCTATCTTCCTGACGGCTCATGTGAGATTTTTTTCAAACTTGATAAAAATAAAGTTCCAATTTCACTCACCTATTTTTTAACAATCTTAAATAAACAGTACCACTGTTCCTTTAGTTAAAAAACTAAATACAAAATATATTTATCTATGATTAGACTATCTACAAAATATATACTATATATATTCGTTTTAATTAGTTTTTTAACCGAACATGCAAATAGCCAAAACTGGCAAAACCTGGAGTGCAGCAATGGAAGCAGTGCAACAGCCAGACATGAATCTGCCTATATCAAAGCTGGAAACAAGTTTTATCTGATCGGTGCAAGAAATGCCAAAGAGACAGATATCTTTGATCCGGCAACCTGTAACTGGACTCAGGGCGCAAAGCCCCCCATTGCTATTCATCATTTTCAGGGAGCAGTATGGAACAACAAAATATATGTTATTGGTGCATTCACAGGAGGATATCCAGATGAAACCCCTGTTCCTAATATATACATTTATGATATAGCAAACGATGTATGGGAAACAGGGCCTGAAATCCCCGAAGCAAGAAGAAGAGGTTCTGCAGGCACAGTCACTTACAATAATAAGATTTATGTAGTTTCAGGATTAACCCACGGACATACTTCGGGACATGTCTCCTGGTTCGATGAATATGATCCTGCTACAAATACTTGGAAAACACTACCAGATGCACCACGTGCAAGAGATCATTTTAATGCAGTTCTAAGCAATAACAAATTATATCTTGTTAGTGGAAGGCGTTCCTCCTATCCCAATACCTTTGGGTTAACAGTACCTGAAGTAGATGTATATGATTTTGCCAGTGGTAAATGGAGCACTTTATCCAACGACCTTCCTACTCCAAGAGCCGGCGCAGGCGTTACCTCTTTAAATAATAACATCTATGTTATCGGCGGTGAAAGTATGGCTCAGACAGCTGCCCATGCCGAAACCGAAATATTAAACACAGATGACGGTTCATGGAGCACAGGCCCTTCCCTGATCCAGGGCAGACATGGAACACAGGCAGTAAGTCATAATAATGCTATTTACATAGTAGCCGGGAATATTCAACGAGGTGGAGGTGCAGAAATTAATTCACAGGAAATATTAAAACTATCAGATGTAACTCTTTCAGCCTCTACTGAATCATTAGCATTTGGAGAAGTTAAAAATCAAACCATCGCCAAAGATACCATCTCCATTTCCAATACCGGAACTTCACCTATTGAAATAACCGGCATCAATATTTCTGGGGATAATGATTTTACCATCCAGAACAACATACCCACTCCTTTTATAATAAATGCAGGAGAAACAATTGAATTACACATTCAGTTTTCACCAGTTTCCGAAGGTATTAAAGCCGGAAATATTATTTTATCGTCCAACAGTCAAACACTTCTGCAGATTGGTATATCAGGAGAATCGGTGTTATTCATCACAGGAACTATATCGGACACATTTAGTAAGCTTTTTACTATTTACCCCAATCCATTCCATGATCATATCCAATTATCGGTAAGCAAAAACATAGGTACAATAACCTATGAAGTATTTAATGCCATAGGAGTCAAACATTTCAGTGGAACCTTCCATAGCAGCGAAGGCATGCAGTTCAAAGATGAAGAGGCTTTTTTAAACCTGCCTAACGGATTGTATTATATAAAAGTAATACTGAATGATAAAAATCACTCTACCTTCTGGAAAACAATAGTAAAAAGATAAATATGATGATTGTTATCAGTCTTTCAAACAGCATGGCAGGTGATGAGTTAAATTGAATAGAAGAACTTAATCAATAATTATATGAGAGAGCATTACAGATCAATTTTCAACTATAAGGTGATTATTGTCTTTATACTAATGGTTAGCACTGTGAATCTATATGCTCAAAACTTCACTTCCAGCAACCTAAAAAATGTAACTATTGCCAATCCGACTTCCCTTGAATTCGGTCCTGACGGAAAATTATATGTAGCACAACAGGACGGATATATAAAGGTGTTTACTATTCAAAAAAATGCAAGTAACGATTATACTACTACAGCAACCGAAACCATTTCACTGGTAAGAAATATACCTAATTATAATGATGATGGTACGCCTGCTCCGGAAGTTAAAAAACGTCAGGTCACAGGTTTAACAGTAACGGGAACTGCTGAAAATCCAATCATCTATGTATCCTCAAGTGATAGCCGCATCGGTGCAGGTGCATTCGGTGATATAAATTTATGTACCAATTCGGGAGTAATCTCTAAACTATACAAAGAAGGAGGCACATGGAAGAAAATGGATCTGGTAAGAGGTTTGCCGAGATCTGAAGAAAATCATTCCGTTAACGGACTGGTATATGATAAGGTTAAAAACATGTTATATATAACAGTAGCAGGAAATACCAATGCCGGAGGCCCTTCCAAATTATTCACTTATCATAGTGAATATGCATTATCTGCCGCTATATTATCAGTTAACCTTACTATGATAGAAGCATTGCCTACTAAAGATGCTACAGGAACTAACCCATACAAATACGATCTCCCCACTCTGGATGATCCTACCCGGCCCAACCTTGCAGATGGATCGGATCCGGGAGATCCTTTTGGTGGAAACGACGGATTGAATATGGCCATAATCGATCCTAACGGTCCGGTTCAGGTATACGCCCCGGGATTTCGAAATCCTTATGATATAGTATTAACAAAAACTCCGGGTAAAGAACGTAGATTATATACTGTGGATAATGGAGCAAACCCCAACTGGGGAGGACATCCGCACAACGAAGGGCCGGAAGGTAATGTTACTAATAACTATGTCAACGGAGAGCCAGGTTCCACCGGCCCGGGCCCTAATGATCCTATGGTAAATAACAAAGACGCTATTCATTTTATAGGCAATGTCGATACCTATGTACCCGGCAGTTATTATGGAGGGCACCCCAATCCTGTAAGGGCCAACCCTACAGGCGCCGGATTATATACACATGAAGGCCCTATCGAAGGAGGAACCAGAGTATGGAGAGTGTCTAAAACAGATCCTACGCATCCTCTTCCTGTTAACTGGCCTCCACTACCGGTAGATAAAGCAAACCCTATAGAAGGTGATTTTATAAACCCCGGAGAAGGTAATACCGGAGCCATTATATCATTCTCTACTTCTACCAACGGACTCTGTGAATATACGGCATCCAATTTTAACGGAACCATGCAAGGAGACCTTCTGGCTGCAGGTTTTAATGGAGACATATACAGAGTAAGGTTAAATGAAGCAGGCAATCAGACATTAAACGCTATTGGAACTGCTAAAGTAAATCAGGATGCACCTTTTGCTTCCGGCTTTGGAACCAAGCCACTGGATGTTACTGCACAAGGTGACAATGATATATTCCCGGGAACTATATGGGTAGCAGTGTATGCCTCCAATGCAATTACCGTATTTGAACCAAAAGAAATTGAATGCACAGGAGTAAATAGTGCTGAATTAGATGAAGATGGAGATGGTTATACCAATGCAGATGAAATTGCCAATAAAACCAACCCATGCTCAGCTTCCAGTAAACCCAATGACTTCGATGGCGACCTGATTTCTGACCTTAATGATCCGGACGATGACAACGATGGTATTCCCGATACTCAAGATCCATTTGCCATCGACGCTGACAATGGATTACAAAATAAAATACCAATAGAACTAAACCTGTTCAACAATAGTCCGGGTACAGGTTTCTTTGGAGTAGGCTTCACAGGATTAATGACCAATGGAACTACCGATTACCTGAATGCTTTTGATGAAGAAAACATGGTGGTAGGTGGCGCAGCAGGTGTATTAACTATTGAAAATGTTCCGGAGGGCGATGCAGAAGGAAGTTTCAATAATCAATTATATGGTTTCCAGTTTGGTGTAAAGGTATCTCAGGAAACAGATAGATTCACCATTGTAGGAAATATGCCGGGCGCTTACTTTAACAATAATACCCCGATAGATAATCAATCTCAGGGAATATATATCGGCACCGGCGATATGGATAATTTTATAAGTATTACATTAAATGCTAATGGTGGTAAGGGCGGTATCAGAGTATGCAATGAATCGAACGGTACCAGCGTCACGCAGCAATATGATATCCCTAATATACCCAATACATCTATTGACCTCTTCCTGTCCGTTAATCCGGATGATTGGACAGTACAACCAAGATATAAAATGGATGGAGGGTCAATAATTAATTTGGGAGGCCCGCTTACTGTATCCGACAAAATAGTAAGTGAAGTATTTAACGGCCCCAAGGCAATGGCAGCAGGAATCATCTCTACTTCTCGCAGTTCCGGTACTCCGTTCAATGCTACCTGGGATTATATAAAAGTATTACCGGATTCTTTAATTATCATGGGTAAAGAAGCTCCATTGGTAGCCGAAAACTTTACTGCTTATCCCAACCCTTTTGGTTCCTCTGTTAAGATAAACTTTGGAAATGTTCGGCCCAAGAATGTAAAAATAGATGTACGAAATAACCTTGGAGCAAACATTAAAGAGTTCAAAATTAAACTTAAAGAATCGGAAGGAGAAACGGAAATAGATTTATCTACCCTGCCTCCGGGAATATACTACTTAAACATATCTACCAATAAAGGAGATATGCATGGTAGTATAAAATTAGTGAAAGAACACTAATTAATTATAATACTTTACCTGAAAGCCAAAAGGAATAAACAAGCTTAAAGAGGAGATAATTTTAAAAGAGGCTGTCATCAATAATTGCAGCCTCTTTTTTTATAGAACATTACAACAGAAGACTCCATAAAAGGTTAATTCAAAAAAAATCATTATATGAAAGACTTTTATAAAACAAGTTTACTTATCATTCTTGTATTCATTATTTGTGTAGCACCTGTTTTCGCTCAGAATAACATAAGTTTTTCAACCAGTATTTTAAAAAACATTTCTATACAAAACCCTACCTCATTGCAATTTGGGCCGGATGGAAAGCTATATGTTGCACAGCAGGACGGAACGATCAAAGTATTTACGATAACCAAATCAGGCGCCAATAACTATACGGCCAGCGCTACTGAAACAATCAACCTGGTCAAGCAAATACCTAATCATAATGATGATGGCACACCTGCTCCTGGCATCAATAAAAGACAGGTTACGGGAATCTATGTTGCCGGAACACCCGCTAAT
>DATCKK010000320.1:0-2996 GCA_036562325.1 Cytophagaceae bacterium
CCAAGAGAAAGTTCAAAACTACCGGGAACCGTTTTTCGAATAATATTCTCTTTTAGAGCACCATGTTTCAATAATGTACTCACTGCCCCGGAATACAAAGCCTCTGTTATTTCGCTGTTCCACTCTGCCACCACCAGGGCAAATTTTTTGGACTTAATATCAACGATATTAGTTTCAGAATAAGAACTAAGATTTTTAAGCGCTGTTGCCACAATTTTTTTGGTTTAAACCCAAAAAAGGGATAAAACTTTTGCAGCTTTATCCCTTTTCTAATTTCGTTTATTTAAGATCAGTTAGCTGCTAAGACCTCGGCTCTTGCCTTGTACTTCTTAGCCTCATTTACTTCCTGAGCTTTACTATACTTATCAATAATCTGGCTGTAAGCTTTTACAGCAGAACCAAACTCTTTATTCTTCTCGTAAGCCAATCCAAGCTTCAATAAATATCTTGGGGTAAATTGCTCTGTAGGTTTATAATTAGTGGCTTTCAGATAAAATTTAATGGCATTATCCAGATCGTTTAACTCCATATAAGCATCACCGATTAAGGAGTAAGCTCGGGCCTGAACAAGAAGGTCATTGGCATTAAATTCCTTCAGATGTTTAATCGCATCTTCATATTTACCTTGTTTCAGGTAAATATTTCCAATATAGAAATTAGCCAGTTCGGCTGCTTTTGTACCACTGTAATCTTCGGTAATCTGAAGAAGTCCCAGATTCTTTCCGTCCCCATTCAATGCCCTGTTCAGTGAGTCAAGCTCAAAATAACGAACTGCAGGGAACATATCAATCTGAGCCTGCTTATTTTGTTCTTTCAAAGTATACTTGTAGTAAATAAATCCGGCTACTGCTAATGCCAAACCGGCTACCGCATACAATATAAGATTTCTGTACTTCTTTAAATACTCTCCAGAGTGGTTGAACTTTTCTACAAGAGCATCAGGGCTTTCAAATATTTCTGTCCCTTTTCCTTCGGTTGTCTTTGCCATTGTCTACTTATTAGGCCGCAAATTTACGGTAAATTATTAAAACTTAGTAAGTTTTTAGTTAAAACTTGGATTTTGAATTTATTCGACAATAAACGGATAATCCTCCTGAACATATACATCTTTATAAGCTTCTGACGGATCAGGGAATGGCGACTCTTCGGAGAACCTTACAGACTCATCTACTTCCGCTTTAACTTTTTTGTCAATCTGCGCCAACTCTTCTTCTGTCGCAAATTTTTTCTCAAGGATAGTAGCTCTTACCTGCTCAATAGGGTCTTTTGCTTTGTATTCTTCCAACTCTTCTTTCGTCCTGTATTTGGCAGGATCTGACATAGAGTGTCCTTTGTATCTGTAAGTTCTGAACTCTAATAGGGTTGGCCCTTCTCCGCTTCTGGCTCTTTGTGCTGCTTTTTCTACCGCCAGATGTACTGCTTCAACGCTCATAGCATCTACCGGCTCAGAAGGAATATCATACGCTTCTCCAAGTGTATACAATTCTGTTACGTTAGAAGTTCGTTTTACCGAAGTTCCCATCGCATAACCATTGTTCTCGATCACAAAAATAACCGGTAATTTCCAGGTCATGGCCATGTTAAGTGTCTCATGGAAAGCACCCTGGCGCACGGCACCGTCTCCCATAAAACAGATACATAATTTTCCGGTATTATTGTATTTTTCAGCAAATGCAAGCCCTGCTCCTAATGGAATCTGCCCTCCTACAATACCATGTCCTCCTGCAAACCCAACTTCTTTATCAAAAATGTGCATGGAACCGCCTTTACCTTTGGAACAGCCGGTGATTTTTCCATATAATTCAGCCATTACCGCATTCGAACTGGTTCCCAATGCCAACGGCAAACCATGGTCTCTGTAGGCTGTTATATATTTATCTCCTTTTTCCAAAGCCGTAACCGCACCCAAGGCACATGCTTCCTGACCTATATATAAATGACAGAATCCCTTGATCTTCTGCTGTCCATATAATTGTCCTGCCTTCTCCTCAAATTTTCTAAGCAACTGCATCTTCTCATACCAGAAAAGATAGGTCTCTTTTGAAAATTTACCAGCACCGTTTACTTTTGCCTTAGACTTCTCTTTTACACTTGTCATAGTAATTATATATAATCATTTAATAACAATACGCGAAAATAATTAAATTCAGTCAATATCCAATAAGGATCGGAATGTACGTAGAAAAAATAAATTTATTGAATTTTAAGAACTATGAGTCTCTGGACCTGTCATTTTCTCCGTACATAAACATTTTTACCGGCAGCAATGGAAGCGGAAAAACGAACCTTTTGGATGCGATATATTACCTTTCTCTGACCAAAAGCGCCTTTAACAGTAATGATAGTTTAAATATCCGGCACGAACAAAATTTTTTCTCCATTCAGGGAAACTTTGTTAAAGAATCAGGCAATAATCTGATTCAATGCGATTATACTGGCAAAAAGGTATTAAAAAACAATAAAAGGCCGTACGATAAACTTAGCGATCACATCGGGGAGTTCCCGGTTGTATTAATTACTCCTTATGATACGGACCTTATCCGGGAAGGCAGTGAAGAGAGAAGACGATTTGTGGATACTATTCTGTCCCAAATAAATCATTCTTATCTGAATGAACTCATCCATTATAATCAGGCACTTAAGCAGAGAAACTCTTTACTAAAGCAATTCAACGAAAAAAAGCAGATAGATAAAACGCTGATTGGGATTTACGACCAAAAACTATTAAAATCAGGTAAAATCTTGTATAATTTCCGAAAGGAGTTTATCGCTGAATTTCTTCCATTATTTTACAAACATTATGAAAACCTGAGCGAAAAAAAGGAAAACCCGGGGTTGGAATACGTATCGCAGCTACACGATACGGATTTTGAGGCAAAATTTGAAAAAGCGCTCGAAAAAGATATTCTTCTACAAAGAACTACTAAAGGCGTTCATAAAGACGATTTCCACTTTTCCATTAATAACCACCCACTCAAAAGTTTTGGGTCTCAGGG
>DATCKK010000334.1:0-5673 GCA_036562325.1 Cytophagaceae bacterium
GCAAGACATTTAATTCAACAGCTTTATTCCGGCGAAAAGTATTATTTACAACTCGACTCACATCATCGCTTTGTTAAAAATTGGGATGAGCTATGCATAGAGTGGCTACATTTGTGCCCAAGCAACAAACCGGTTTTAACCGGTTATATGATTCAATATGAAAAAGGGAAAGAGTATCTACAAGATCAGGTCCCTTACCAACTTAATGCTGAAAAGTTTTATTCCAATAATAAGCTTCGGTTAGTTCCTGATTATATCGACGGTTACGAAAAACTTACTGCTCCTCAACCTACCTATTTTCTTTCGGCTCATTTCCTGTTTACTTATGGCCAATGGGTGAAAGAAGTGCCTTACGATCCCGAGTTGTATTTTGAAGGAGAAGAAGATACACTGGCTGTTCGTTCTTATACACATGGCTGGGATATGTTTCACCCACACCGGGCAGTGGTATATCACTATTACACAAGAGCTGACTCCAGGAAACATCACGATGTCCATCCTAATTGGGACAAGTTAAATCAGGTCTCGTTGGACAGAATGCGGAAGCTGTTAGGGATAATACCTAATCGCTCCATTGATTTTAAGGAATATGGCCTTGGTACGGTGAGAAGTTTGGATGAGTATCAGGAAAAATCGGGGGTTAATTTTAGGGATCAAACCATAAATGGCAGGCGGGCAGATGATTTGATTCCCGATCATCCTAACAAAGGATTCCGGTATGTTTATATGGGAGGATACTATAAGTGTATGGGGGAAAATGAGTGGCATGAATTTCAACAGGATATAGGGATGGCCACTTTTAAAGTAGTAGATGAAGCGAAAGAATATCTGATTTTGTATGATCAGTCAAGAAATCTTTATGTTAAGATAGCCGGTGAGTACTGTTTCTTCAAAATACTGGAGGAGGGCCATGCCAATGTTTGGAATCTTTTATATAAAGGTTATTGGGAAGAATATATTCAGCAAAAAGAAACGGAAGAGCAAATATTGGCAAGGATAGCGGAATATGGCGAAGTGATAAATGAAGGGAAATCTATTGCTGTAGCTACTTTGCGCACTCCCAATATCATGGATTGGGCAGTATATGCTGAGGCCAATGTTAAAGCCTATTGTAAAAAATACGATTATACTTTATATAGCTATAATCATTTAATAGCTGCTAAGGAACCACCGCATTGGAACAAAGTAAAGGTACTTATGCATGCTTTGCCACAACATGATTACGTGTTGTGGATCGACTCTGATGCCATATTTACTGATTTTAATAAACGGATAGAAGATATTATATGCCTTGCCCCGGAGAAAGATCTTTTGGTGTGTGACGATATAGGAGGGTGGATGTTAAACACCGGAGTGATCATAGTAAAAAATAGCGCATGGGCAAGACAGACATTGGAAGAGCTTTGGGCACGTCCTCATTACCTGCATGCAATGGGGGCGGAGCAAAATCAATTGATTCAGTTATTGCTGGAAAAAGATAAAGAACAGCAGAATTGGCAATTGTTTGACCAAAAGTTGTTTAATACCCATCCGAAGGTGCATGAAGAAGGTGATTATATATTACATATGATGGGCTTATCCGGGGAGGAGCGGGCTGAAGTATTTCAGTATTGGAATAAGAAATTAGGAATAGAATCTCTTTAACTTATTGTTTAAAGAGATGTCTTAATTGGCCTTCTGATAGTAGTTTTACAATTAACTTTCTATTATATCGTAAATAAAAGTAAATACCTTTCTGATAATATCCTTTAAAAGCAAAATAAACCTAATCCCCCCCCCTTTATAAAGTATAGTTAAAATGCTTTTTAGTTTTCTCTTCTTTCTTCTGCGGGGTAATGATAAACTCTGTTATGATTTATTGGTGAAGCTAACAAAAGGCCTGGACGAAGCTGATTGTTTTTGGTCATCATGAAGAAATGAGACATCCAGGTTTGTTCATAAGGATGTTCCCATTTGGTATCAAGGAACATTTTTTTATTACCTTCTTTAGAGATGATATGTGGCCAGTTGCAATAATATATTTCCCCCGAAGTATAAGGTATACCATTATGGCATTGTATGGCATCAAATCTTGTTTTAGGTGGGTTTAATGCTAAACCGGCTTCAGGTAATTGATGGTTGTCCGGAAAGAATAATTCACGTTTGTCCTGAGGTAAATTATACCAGGCCCATTGTGTAGAGTTAGATCCATAAAACTCAGTGAAAGATAGTTTAAGAAAATCAAAGTTTTCTTTTTTCATAATATCCACTGAGCGTTTTAAAAGGTTATCGACATAACGGCTAAACCCATTGCTACAGGTGCCCGATGTACCGGATGGGTTTAATAACATATCATCTTCAAAAAAGATCATATACTCGGCACTTGTAGTAGCAAAATGTTCAGCAGCAAATTGTCTGGCACCATTGATGCCCAAATTACCTTTTCTTATTTCCTCGAATCCATATTGCTTACAAAGATTTTGATAAGCTTCAAATGTTTCCTCACGGGTAGAGTTGTTGATCAGATACTTTTTTGTTTTAGATAATAAGGCGGGGTCTGCCTGTTCGAACGATTCAAGCAACATTTGAAATTGTTCAGGAGAGTTATAACTGACCACATACAGATCTACCTCCTGATTTTTCTGGTTAAGGAAATGATTCTTCTTAAAGCTTTTTATGTCATCAACTTCCTGGGACAGATCTTCAAAAAACTTATATACCAGTCCATTGCTCTCCAACATGAAGTTGTTTATTACTTCTTCATATTTGTATGATAAGATACTGAAAATACTTTCTTCCGTACCCATCAATCCACGGGAAAGTGTATCATGAAGCAATTCATAGTAAACAGGATTTAACTTACGTATCATTGCTTTACTTCCCCCGAAAAAACCACCTCGGGCTACTCTGTTGACGTAGTTGGTTTGACAATAAGTTGCCAATGCTTTTCTTTCAAAACCATGCACTTCATTGCTTCCCACGTACGGGAAACAAAGAAACAGAAATGGCTCGAGCAGCTCGGGAAGAGCTTCTATTACTTTTCTGTTCTTCAGGTATGAAAGGTCCACCGTATGCGAAAGCCCTCCATCGATCCATACAAAATACTCTGAATCAAAAGGATTGAAAAAAGTAAGGTCATGCAGGAAGAAGAACTTTGACATGACCAGTGGATTGTAATAATTTAATCTGGCCTGAGTACTTTCTGCCAGCCATTCGGCCTGGTTTCTCCAGCTTTCGCTGGTACGGATCTTTTCAACTTCCTGATAAAACGGAAAACAACGAAAGTCATCTACCTCTTTAATATAAACTTCGGTGTTGGCGGGTGTTCTGTATTTCCAAACAAAATCTTCGTACTTCTTTTCGATATATATAGCCAGGGGGATATCTAATTGCAATAGATTGGTAAAATGGTTTAGGTAGTGCTGAAAGGGCCTCCTGAAAGCTTCTCCTAAACTTTCTCTTCCAAGATCGAATATACCGGTTACGAAGGTGATTTTGTGGCTCATAGTCTCAAAAATACAAATTTTTGAGGAGTAAAAAGTAGACAAAGAATTTAAGTTGTATATTACTGGTATAATTTTGGCGATACCATAGGAAAAACATTTGGCTATTTAACTTGTTAAAAACTATTAAATCAATAAAGATATGACTTTCAGAAATTTTTCTTCAAAGCTGGCATTGGCCTTGTCATTAGCGTTTTTTTCTTTTTCAGCTATTGCTCAGGAAGGCCCCGTCTATACGCTTCCGGTTATTAAAACGGAAGGTACAGGTAAGATGACCGTAGCTCCAGACTGGGTGGTTGTTAATATGGATATTTCTTCTTTTCATAAAGATTTTAACAAGGCAGTTCAGGAGCTGAACAAGAGAGCGGCAGGCCTTGAAAAACAATTGATAAAAGCTGGCTTTAAAAAAGAAGACATTAAGACAACCGGATATAATGTTAATAAACATTACCAGTATAAGGATGGTATGATTGTAGATACAGGGTTTATTGCTTTTCAGACTTTTGTAGTAGAGTTTGCCAAAGATCAACAAAGAATTGTAAATCTGGTAAATAGCCTGTCAGAAAGTCCTGTACAAGTCTCTTTTAACTTTTCTTTCACCTTGTCAGATGCCAAAGAAAAAGAGGTTGAAGTGGAGTTGTTGAAGAGGGCAGTCAATGATGCCTCCATTAAATCAAAAGCTTTGGCTTCGGCTGCGGGTGTTTCATTGAAGCGTATATTAAACATTACTTATGTTACACAGCGACAAGGTCCAATACCAATGTATGCTATGGAAGCTAAAATGGCGGGTGATGACAGTGCATTTTCCGGGTTTAATGTAAAAGATCTGGAGCTGGAAAAAACGATAACCGCAAGCTGGGAAATAGGCCAGTAAGGTATTATAACTTTAAGTGTAAAAAGGCTGTCCCAAAAAAGGGCAGCCTTTTTTTAGTAGCTATACTCATTTCATCTTTTTTATTAATGAGTAATTTATTTAACTCAACCTTGTCAGATGAGATTACATCAATATAACTGTGATGCAATGTTTCCATCTCATAATCTCTTCATATCTGTAATGAACTTAAATTATCTTATAAGGGTAAAAATCTAACAATATGAAGTGGAGAAAATAGTGTCGTAGTAATGAGATAGTAATCATTGTTTTATACTTATCCATCCTTCCGGAATGCCAGTATTTTCGGTAAAGTTGTTAATAGTTAAGCTGATACAAACAGTGGAAAATTTTTTAAAAAAATAATCGCTTGTTTATTAAGGACAATCCTTATTGGCTAATAACTCAGATAACTGATTTGATCGTATTTTCATCATCTTTTACTATAATATTTGTGCAACTTTTAATCATTCTAATTGCATGAGAAAACTAAGTTTTTTAGCTCTTTTTAGCTTTGTTATTTTACAAAGCTTCGGGCAAGTATGGAAACCTATGGATTCGAAAAACTCTATTACAGATCCTAAGATAGCTGCGGCTGATGATGGGAATGTATATATAGTAGGACGTATACATGGCAAAACTGCTTCTGCAGTATTATACAAGTATGATGGCAATGCCTTATCTACTATTTACACACCTGACTTTACAAAAATTCATAATGATGTAGCAATAGGATTGGGGGCTAACCAACTCCCAATAATTGCTTATTCTGAAAATGGCGTTGCAATGGTTAAACAGTTTGATGGTAAAACACTAGTTGATTTAAGTTCGGAGTCACCAGCTCCAAAAGGCTTTAACTATTTTAAAATGGCTACCGATAAGGCTGGTACTCCTTATGTTTTCTATTATCACTCCAGTGTGTTTTATGTTAAGAAATTTGAAAATGGTTCATGGAGCCAATTGGCAGAATCAAAAGGATTTATGGGAGACTATCGAATAGCTTTCAATAGCAGGAATGAACCATATATAGCTTTCAAAGACAAGCGTTTTGTAAAACGTATTGAAGGTGGAACATTAGTTGACGTAGCGCCTACCTATTACAAGAGCAGCACCAGTGAATTCAACATTGCTATTGATAATAATGATGTAATTTATATTTGCTATAGTGCATTTGAAAATGGAGTGCTTAAATTAGTAAAACTGGAAGGTCAAGAGTGGAAACCACTTCCGGACCCTACTTCTGCTGATTATCCTAATAAAGGAGGAGAACTTCCGGTAATGGCTTTTGACAGTAATAACAATATGTACTTTAGTTGTTCA
>DATCKK010000342.1:0-22419 GCA_036562325.1 Cytophagaceae bacterium
CATTTTAGGTGTATCTAAATTTATATTTTAATTAATCTAAAAAATAATGTAAATTTACCGAAAAAATAATTTAAGAAATTCTAAAATGAAAAAGGCCTTTATTGGGTTGCTTCTAATGATTTGCTCTACCATTGGTTTTACTCAAACCGGTAGCCTGGAGGGAAAAGTGGTATCGGGAGGAGAGCCGGTCGCTTTTGCGATTATAGTTATTAAAGGCTTAAACACAGGTACTGATTCGGATACTTTGGGAAAATACCGGATAAAGGAGATACCTGTCGGAAAATATAAAATCAATGTAAGTGCTATTGGTTATCAGGTAGAAGAGAAGTGGATAGAAATAATCGAGGGGAAAACGGTACGCTTAAACTTTTACCTTCAAATCAAAGATAGCGAGTTGGAAGAGGTGGTAGTAACCGGCACTATGAAGGAAGTGAAGAAATCAGATTCTCCAATTCCGGTAGAGGTATATACTCCTGCTTATTTTAAGAAAAATCCCAATCCTTCCATATTTGAAAGCCTTCAAATGGTAAATGGGGTCCAGCCGCAATTAAATTGCAATGTGTGCAATACCGGAGATATTCATATTAATGGGATGGAAGGCCCTTATACAATGATAACAATTGACGGTATGCCTATAGTAAGCAGCCTGTCTACGGTATATGGATTGAGCGGAATACCTAATAGCCTGGTTCAGCGGATAGAAGTGGTCAAAGGGCCTGCATCTACATTGTATGGCTCGGAGGCAGTTGGCGGTTTGATTAATGTGATTACCAAAGATCCTGCTACTGTACCTAAGTTTTATGCAGATGTGTTTTCTACCTCGCAGGCAGAAGTAAATGCAGATGTTGCATTTAAGGTCAAAGTGGGAAATGCTAGTTCTCTATTAGGTATCAACTACTTCAATTTTAAAAATAAGCTTGATGTTAATAAGGACAACTTTACGGATGTTACATTGCAGGATAGAATTTCAATATTCAATAAATGGGATTTTAGCAGGAAAAGTACTAAGAAAGCCAGTATTGCAGCGAGAGTAGTCTATGAAGACCGCTGGGGAGGTGAAATGCAGTGGAACAGTACTTTTAGAGGTGGCGACAGTATTTATGGAGAGTCTATCTATACCAAAAGAGGAGAATTGATAGGTAATTACCAATTGCCTATGAAAGAGAATATAAGTATTCAATTTTCATTGAATACTCATCATCAGAACTCAGTGTATGGTACCACGAGCTACATTGCCCGTCAGGATATAGCTTTTGGCCAGTTGGTCTGGAATAGAAAAGCAGGGGCAAGGCATGAACTGGTAGCCGGTATTCCTCTTCGATATACTTATTATGATGATAATACACCTGCCACTGCTTCTCCGGATACTACCCGATTAATTAATTTACCATCCAGAGTATTGTTGCCGGGAGTATTTATACAAGATGATTATTCCATAACGGAGAAAACAATGATCCTGAGCGGCCTGAGGTATGATTATAATAGCGATCATGGAAGTATTGTTACTCCGAGGTTGAGTGTTAAACATAAGCATAACGCTAACAATACCTTTCGTCTGACATTAGGTAATGGATACAGAGTGGTGAATTTGTTTACGGAAGACCATGCTGCATTAACCGGGGCCCGCGAAGTAGTTATAGTGGAGAGTTTAAAGCCTGAGAAATCATATAATGCTAATTTGAATTATCAGAAATATATATCCTTGAAGAATGGATTTATAGAACTCGATGCAAGTGCTTTTTATACTTATTTCACAAATAAGATTGTAGGGGATTTTCTAAGTGATCCGAATAAGATCATATATGATAATCTTGACGGATACGCTATTTCCAAAGGTATTACTCTTAACTCTTCCGTATCATTTACATTTCCCTTGAAATTGATGGCTGGTTTTACCTGGATGGATGTATATAGTGTGGAAAAAAATGAGAATTCAGAGAAGGTAAAAGTGGCTCAACTACATGCTCCGGCTTTTTCAGGAACGTATGCCTTAACCTATCAGGTCAAACGGTACAATGTGAGCATAGACTATACCGGAAGAGTGATGGGGCCTATGCATTTGCCGGTATTAGCTAATGATTATCGTCCTGACAAGTCGCCCTGGTTTTCATTGCAGAATATTCAGGTAACTAAAAAGATTAAGAAATGGGAAGTATATGGCGGAGTTAAGAACCTGCTTAACTTTATCCCCAAAGACCCATTAATGAGGCCATTCGATCCGTTTGATAAACACGTTTCTGATCCGGTAAGTAATCCTAATGGATATACATTTGATACAACCTATAATTATGCACCTATACAAGGTATCCGAGGTTTTTTGGGAGTAAGGGTAAGTTTTTGAAAATCTACATGTTAAAACTCTAAAAAGTTAACTTTATCCTTTTTAAAGTTTAGAACTTTAGAGTTTTAAACATACTGCCTTATATCTGTCCATAACATGCCTGCTGCTTTGGCGGCAGCTATGCCCATGTCGGCGTCTTCAAATACCTGACAGTTGGCAGGGGAGATGCCCATCTTTTGGGCTCCGGCTAAAAAAGTATCAGGTGCAGGTTTGGGATGGAGCACGTCTTCACAGGTAATGATAATGTCAAACATACCTTCAATGCCTGCTGCAGCAAGTGTTTTATGGGCGATTTCTTTTGTTCCTCCGGTGCCAAGTGCCATAGGTAGTTTCCCATAATAAGTTTTGGCTACTTCATATACAGGGCCCAATGGTTTTACTTCATGAATTAGTTCCAGATACTTTTCTTCTTTGAGGTGGCCTAGTTTTTCTCCATCAAGATCCAGGTTGAGTTCTTCTATAAGCATCTTAAATACTTTGATGGTAGGTATACCTGCTTTTGCATAAAAGTAATCCAATGGAAAATCAAATCCATGTTCATTACAAACAATCTGACAGGCTTTATAATGAGTGGCCATGGTATCGACCAGTGTACCATCAATATCAAAGATTAAGGCTTTGGTTTCCGGATAAATAGGAATTACAGGCATGTTATAATTACATTAGCTTTTTGTAAAGCTAATAAATACCGGAATAATATCCAGATTTTATGTCTTATCCCAAGAGATTTCGCTCAGGACGGTTTTATCTATTCCCCAGATTAATCACCTGATGGACAACAGGTATATCCGGTTCGCACCAATCCAGTTGAATTAAAAGTTCTTTATCTAGCCAGGCCATATTTCGGTGCTCTTTTAGTGTAACTTCACCTTCTTTTATGGTACATATATATGGAATGAGCTGAATACATTTCTCTTCATTAAACCTATGTTCAGTAGGAGTAAGTCTTTGAATTGGCAATACTTTTATAGTAAGTTCTTCTTCTATTTCTCTTATAAGGCTTTCCTCTTCACTTTCTCCTATTTTCATTTTTCCTCCTGGAAACTCCCATTTACCGGCCTGGTCCATAAAGTTGCTTCGCTGCACTGCCAGCACTTTATTATTCTGAATTATTATGGCGCATGTTACTCTGATCATTGTATTCTCCTTTTCCTTCCAATGGCAAAACTAAGATATATCAGGGGTAAAGCCATCAGGCCTCAAAGTATTAAAAGTCAACGCCTGATGGTTGTATCTTTATTGTTTTATAAAACGCCTGATTTGTAGTGTTTTGTCTGAAATGGTATGTACGGAATTTGATAACTATGGGATGAAAAAGACATAAAAAATAAAAAGGCTGTCCTTATCAAGTGGGACAGCCTTTTTATAATATAAGCTTCAATATCAGTTCTTTATCAGTTTTTTCATTGTTATTCCTTCTGAAGTGACTACTTTCAGTAAGTAAATACCTTTTTCAAGATCGGAAGTAGGGAAAGAAATTACTTGCTCTGTATTTCCTACTGTTTCATCCATCACTACTTTTATTTCTTTTCCGGAAAGGTCACAGATAACCATTTTTACATGGCTTGCCTGTTTAAGAGAGAATGATGCAAGTGCATAATCAGTTACCGGGTTAGGATATAAGTTTATATAAGAGATAATGGCATTGTTCTGTGTGGAGGTACTTGGTGATGCCGGGACAAATTCAAAATAATTTGTATTAAACTCACCTGCATCAATGGCCAAACGCATAACTTTTACTCCTTCTGTCAATTCTACTCCCGAAATGAGATGATCTTTAAAGGATTGCCACGTACCGGTTGCTTGTACGGATTGCTGCCCGGTGATATCTACTCCATCCATTTCGATGTGGAATTTACCATTACCCACGTTGGAGGCTACTCTTACAATGATGTCATACTTTCCACTTGAGTCAATATCCACTGTATATTCAAGCCATTCTCCTGGTTTAACCCAGCCTATATGATACCCACCCCCTATATCTAAACTGGTTTCAATGTCCACATCATCTGTTCTGTATACCTTACCCTCATTACCAGTAGTATTATCGTAATAGGCAACATTTATACCTCCCAGGTCATAATCTTCGGCTTCAATTTTACCTGGAATAGCCCATGGAACACCATTTTTAGGAGTTTGTTCTGTAACGGCTGTAACTGTAATCGTAATAGTATCGGTGTAGGTGTAAAACCCAACATTGTCCCTTGCTCTTGCATATACTTTATGTGTACCAGGGCCGGCATTAGACCAGGTTAAATTATACGGGCTGGTAAGGGCTTCACCTATTTTCATTCCTACCAAATAAAACTCTACTTTATCGATACTTCCGTCAGGGTCAGAAGCAGAAACTTTAAATACGATCGGATCACCTTCAACAGCAGTAGTATCTTGGGTAGGTGCTAATAGAGTAGCAATCGGAAATTCGTTGTTAGAAGATTCTTTGATAACTTCGTCAATCGCAGATAATAAGGATTTACTTCCTGTGGCATCCTGGGTTAATTCCCAAATCATAATACCTCCGGCTCTTTCAAGAGCGAGAAGGGTTTTATCTTTTATTGTGGGTATACCATTGTAATATACAGTATTTCCGTCGCCTAGATTGTATTCATCCAGGTTTTCATTACCTGCTGCTAATCCGACTATATGGTTAAAGGCATAACTACCTGTAGATGCTCCAAAATAATGTCCATAGAAGGGAACACCAAGAACTAGTTTATCACTATCTACCCCTCTGTTTTCCCAATAGTCAAGATCATCTACAGCGTGGTTATAACTGGAATGTTGTCCAATATTTGAAGGAGCCCAGGGCCCGGTTTTATCATAGGCCATTAAATTTATAAAGTCAAACTTAGCAAGTGCGGTACTGGATACAGATCCACCATTCCACTTTGCTACAGCTGCAGTAAGTAACAGATTATGTGGTTTTAAACTGGCACTAAGATCCTCAATGAACTTTGTGTAGTTACCATCAATCATGTCCCCTTCCAGGTCGACATCTATTCCATCAAGCCCATAATCTAAAGCGAATTGAGTAATTTTATTTACAAATGCGGCTCTATTTGCGTCAGATAACAGGTTAGCCCATCTGTTTTTTGTATTTTGGTTGGAAATAGCACCGGCAAGAGATGCCAATACTTTTACATTATTGTTATGGAAGGCGTTTACCACATTGCTAAGATTATTGGTGGGGCCTAAGTCTCCGGCATCGTTGGTAGGATTTATAAATGCAATATTTACATGAGTGAGTTTGTCCTCATAAGTACTTATTGCCGTGTTTTGATAATTACTGCTCCAGTTAGGAAAATAGCCAACGACACGAAACTGGGCTACGAGATCGTTTGTTAAAATAAATAATGCAATGAAAGGTAATAATAATTTTTTCATTCTGGTTTTCGCTTAGTTTAAGGCAATATATCGATAAAAACTCAAATTTTTACTTTGAATCCGTTTAAAAGAGTGAAAAAATCGATGAAATTCTCTGTTTAGTGCTATTTTAATGAAGGGCTGTATTAGCTCTTTAATATTAATATTCTTGTAGTTATGGCAAACAATGCTAATTCTGTTTAGGTTTTTTCTCCTAATTATGAAAATAGGGGATATTTTGGAAAAAATCTTCGATTGGGTCGGAAGAAAACTGGTTAAGCCATTTCATTCAAGATACCTTCAAAACCAACGACTGGTCAGGAGAGCTTTAATAACTCTTATCATTTTTTTACTGGCAGCTTTTCTTTCACTGACCTTTTTTATCCTGATAACTCCTGACTTTTTTTACGACATTCATTTTTCAAAGGAGGTGCAGGAAGATAGCTGTCCATTTCTGGATAGAGTTATGAAGGCAATAAGCTGGTTTGGCAATGATTATGTTATTATTATATCTGTGCCTTTGGTCAGTTTAATGTTCTTTTTAGCTAAATATTATCGTCAGGCAATTTTTATACTTTTCACTTTGTATGCCAACGTTATAGTATTTATCATAAAATACTTTGTCAACAGGCCACGGCCGGGAGAGGATATAGTAAGGGTTATAACCAAAGTGGAACATTCCGGATTTCCAAGCGGACATGTTACTCACTATGTTGTTTTCTTTGGATTTTTAACGGTGGCTGTATTTACCGTTAAAGAGTTACCCATCTTTATAAAAATCATTGTTGCCGTCTTTTGTATGTTCTTGATTGCTGTAGTGCCGATCTCAAGAATTTATCTTGGTGTTCATTACCTTACGGATGTAATGGGTGGGGGCATATTAGGAATTATTTTATTAATAATTCTTCTTTATTTTTTCTTTAAAAATAAGAACAATCCTTCCAGATTATAAAATACCGGCACCTAGTAATACTGCAAGGGTTAAGAGCATTGCGGTAACGAAGCGTTGAATATTTTTGTAAGTTACCTTATTAAGCAATTTGCTTCCTATATAAGCTCCTGCAAAAGCTGAAAGGGCAGAGGCGATGAGGGTTGGAAGATTTTGAGTTAAACCCGATGAAGTAAAATCAGCGAAATAGACGGAAAGCCTTGTAACATCTACAAGTATTGCAATCATTACCCCTGTAGCAATAAATTGGTTTTTCGTAAAATTTAGCTTTACCAAAAAGGCAGATCTTAAAGCCCCCTGATTACCACTGAGCCCTCCGAAGAAGCCGCTTGTCAGGCCACCTGGAATTAGATATTTTCCCGAGATAGAAAGGTTTTTGAGCAAGGGTAAAAATTCAAGAAAGGTAAAGACTATAATTAATAAAGCAATAGTTAGTTTAATAGGGGTAATGCTAAATTGTTTTTCCCAAAGTATGTATTCATATAAAGGATTTAAGTCAGACAATTGTATAAGTAGCCAGGCGCCTGCAAATGCACCAATAATAGAGGGAATACCAAACTTCAGTACGATATCCCACCGGGCATCTTTTTTAAAGAGGAATACTTTAAAGATATTATTCAGCAAATGAACAACTCCTGTAAGGGCTACAGCCAGATTGACCGGAAAGAACAAAGCAAAGAATGGAGTAAGTATGGTGCCTAATCCAAACCCTGAAAACAGGGTAAGTAATGATGCGAACATTGATACAAGTATTATAATGATTATGTCCATTCGTAGTAATTAGTTGGATTCTGGATAAATATACAAAAGAAATAGCAATGTAATGAGTTATAGATTTTATGGAACAAATATTTAAATGTCTTATTTCATCAAATGATTTAAGGTGTTGAATTTTTAATTAGAAAAATTATATCGGAAAAAGAAACTGAAGATTCATTAAAGGTGGCCAGGCAGGCCTTGAAGTTTTTATAAGCTTTGTTGATACCTTTTTGAGTAACATGAAAAGCTCTACTTTCTTTCCATAATAAAATCTTCCATATAAAATCCACCTCCGATGTCTATATCTTCCCATTTTTTTATTCGAAAACCATGTCGGAAGTAAAAATTAATGGCTTTGATATTTTTCCTGTTGACCTGTAACAGATAAGAATCGCAGGTATGAGTTGTTAATAGGTGTTCCATCAGAATACTTCCAATACCCTTGCCGTGTATCGAGGCATCAATATAAAACTTATGAATGAAACATTCGCCGGGCCTGGGTTCTACAGAATAATAGCCGGTCGCTTGGTCATCTGCATACATTAGAAAGTATTGGTGAGATAACTGTTCGATCTGTCGGTATAAGCTATCCGGAGAATACATTTTAAAAAGCATGTATTCGATTTGCGCATAAGAAATTACAGATGGGTAATATTCTTTCCAGATTTTTTCAGCAAGTTTGGCAATGGTACTTATATCTTCCAGCTCTGCTCTGCGAATGTATATATTATTCATTGTATATGGTTTTCGGCTGCCTTGGTAAACATAGCCAATATAAAACAGGAGATTATCACTGGCAAAGAAATTCAGATAAAGTAAATCAAAGCCAGGTGATAATCCCGATACTGATTATTTTTCCACTATTTCATTGTTTCTTTTGGCTGCCCTGTTGGTAAGTCTGGTAAGAAAGGATCTGGTTATTTTTGATTCGCTTTCATACCCTTTGACACTTTCTTTACCTTGCCCATCAGCGTCCGGTAACAGATCATTAACGATAGCCATAATATCCAGGAATCTTTCAGGGAAAAGATCATGGAAACCGATCGCTAATTTGGCTGGTAAAGAGATAACCTGGTGCGCTTTTCCTGTTTTAACAGTTTGGAGTATCCTGGATGCAGCATATTCAGCTTTTACAGAAAGGAGAGGCAATGAATCTGTAATCTTAAACCATGCATATTCCAGTTCATTTTTCCCTTTTACATTTATATTCCTTGGGCTGCCGGTTCTCATCAATCCGGGATATATGGTAGAAACAGTTATTCCATATTTTTTTAATTCTGCATATAACCCTTCAGATAACCCTGCTAGAGCAAACTTACTCGCATTATAAGGCAATAAATGTGGAAAGCTGATTTTGCCACCAATGGAAACAATATTAACGATTCTACCCGAACGTCTTTTTTTCATTGCCGGTAATACTTCCAATATAGTATGTAATGGTGCCCAAAAGTGTATTTTCATTGCCTGATCATATTCCATTTCCGTCATCTCCGCTTCCGGGCCAACCTGAATTATTCCCGCATTGTTGATTAAAACATCTACAGGCCCCCATTGTGCCGTTATTTTTTCTATCATTTTTATGATATCATACCGCACTCTCAGATCGCAGGGAATAGCAAGGACATTCTTGGTGATATGCGAAAGATCCTTCAATGCAATATCCAGTTCACTCTGTTTTCTTGCACATATAGCAACTTTAGCGCCCTCGCTGGCTGCCTTTCTGGCCAATATCAAGCCCAGTCCTCTTGAGCCTCCGGTAATTAATACTACTTTATCCTTTAACGAATACTCAGTAAGCTTATCAAAGATGTTTTTAGCAGCCAGAAGGGTGGCAACTCCTGCTGCTACTCCTAACCATACATTCTTTTTTCTTTTCTTCATCGTAACTGGTTCTTCTTCAATTAACTTAACAATATAGTTTCTCCGCTTGTTAATTGAATTAGAGTATAACCCTGTCCGCCCGAAATTTATTTTCAATTAATATTTGAAAAGGTAAAATATCCGATAAATTAGGTGTTTATAAAATCCTTTCTATTCATACAAGTATTTATGGAATATTTTATTGGATTAATTGTAGTGCTTTCCGGTATTATAATTTTATCTATATTTATATGCCGCATGTATGAAGTGTTCGGAGATCTTGTGGGAGTTCCGTTTAATCACCTGAGAATACAGCAACCGTTATCAGAAAAGGACAGAAGATTGTTGAATGCTTATTCCGGATTATACAGAAGCCTTAGCCCTATTGGAAAAAAAGAGTTTGAGAAGCGTCTCAGGCATTTTATGGTCAATAAGCGTTTTATTAAAAGAGGTAATCAACAAATTACCCATGAAATGAAGTTGTTGGTATCTTCTGTGGCTGTTCAGTTAACCTTTGGCTTAAAACGGACTTTTTTTTATAAATTTCCAAACATACTGATTTATCCTCAAAAATATGTATCAAAAATAACCAATAAAACACATAAAGGAGAGGTTAATCTTGCAGGCCTTATTGTATTTTCCTGGGAAGACTTCTTAGAGGGATTAAAAGACCCGGAAGATGGTATAAATTTGGGATTGCATGAATTTGCTCACGCATTGAAACTGGAAGATGCCATGCATGATGAAGAGTATGCATTGATAGATAAGGCTGCACTTAGAAGATGGCGTAAGTTAAGTGAAAGTGAATTGGAAAAGGTACGCTCCGGAGAAAATACTTTTTTGCGAAAGTATGCCGGCACCAACAGAGATGAGTTTTTTGCCGTTTGTGTAGAGCAGTTTTTTGAACAACCGGATGAGTTTTACAATGCTTTGCCTGAACTGTATACGGCACTTTCCGAAGTGTTGAATCAGGACCCGGCGAATAAAATACCAATAGCAGGATAAAATAATTTTTTTGAAGGCTGAGGAATGATGTTTATTTTAGGCATAATTAAAAAAAATGTATGGGAATAATTATTAAATAATATATTTGAAGCTCTAAATTAAAAAGTAGTAATTTTATGAAATATTCATTTTTATTGGCTGCTGCATTTTTAACTTTATTTTCTTGCAGCGAGAAAAAACTTCGGAAAAGGATGAAATTCTTGCAGAAGCAGGGTCTGCCTACACTAATTCAACATCGGAGGTGGTAGCCGAAGAAGCTGAAAGTACACCTAAGGCCGTATTATTATGGAACTCCGGAACTTATTCTGCCCCCTCAACCAAAGAAGGTAAGTGGGTAGCCAGTTACCAGTTTGGTAATACATTTACACTGACCGGAAAGACAGAGGAAAATGAATCTGAGAAAAGAACTTATGTAGAAGTAATTGGCCCTGATGGAAAGACCGGATGGATCAATCAATACCTGATAGTGCCTAATGCATCCGTTGGAGTAGCGACAAGTGATGTCATTTTATATAAAAATCCGGATATCATGTCCGTGTCCTCTGATAAAGTTAAATTGGGAGAGATTATAGCTATTTCTTCTGAAGAAAAAGACGGGTTCAGTGAAATATTTGGAAAAGAGAAAAAAGTTAAAGGATATATCAACAGCAAAGATAAAATTTCAACCGAACCTTTGGATTTGAAAGTAGCTGTGCTTTATAACAAAGCAATGGCTGCAGCTTCAAAAGAAGAACAACTGGCAGGATTAAAAGCTATTAGTGAAGATCCATCCAATACACCATCAATAGTTTACTCTCTGGTATCACAAAAACTGGATGAATTAATGGGTGTAAATAAAATGGATGAAGAATTGGAAGAGGCCGGAGATATGATTGATGAAGTAGTGGAGTAAGAAAGAATTATACAATTATTACAAATATCAAAACATAAAGAGGCAATATCAATTTAGGTATTGCCTCTTTTATTTCAGGCCTGACAGGTTTTTCAACATCTGTCAGGCCTGAACCTCAATTGGGTTAATATAATTAAAATTATTCGCCTCTTAGATTTATGGCAATAATTTTATTATACAATCTTTATTCTAACTTTTCCCTGTTCACATTATACCAATCTATATTTCTGGTCAGGTACATGATACTTGCCAGGATAACCAGTAAGCCAAGGCTTCCCATTAATAAGGCATAATCCTGCAATTGAAGTATCGAATAAAAGAATCCGTACAAAAGCGTTAATACTCCGAAAATTATTCCCGTAAGGAAATTATTTTTCAGAACAGCTTTGGTGTATAGTGTCAGAATAATAACGATTATAAACGAAGCAATTAAATAAGCAAAGTCAAACATAAAGTGCTCGGATATACTAAGCAACAAGATATAGAACAGGCATATCGAAAATCCAACCAATAAATATTGTATGGGGTGAATTTTCTTTTTATTTAAAATCTCCACAAAAAAGAAAGCAAGAAAGGTAATGAAGATAAACATGACATTGTATTTGGCCGACCTGTTTGTTTTCTGATATTCATCGATAGGTAATAGTAAACGTACTCCAAAGGATGAATCTTCTCCTGTAGGTGCATAGGAGAAAGTATAATCATAGTTGTCGTAATACCTGTTATTATAGTTGTAATTGTTGTTGCTTCGGGGGATAAACGCACCTATCCCTTGTTGTGGATAGTTTCTGTTCAACTGTAATATCTTCCAGTTGGCAGTAAATCCTTCATCGGTAACTTCCCGGTTATCCGGTAAGAATGAACCTTCAAATGCAGGATTTGCCCAGGGGGAAGTAAGACTAACATTCGTTTCTTTACCAAATGGCAGGAAGTTTAGTGTAGAGCTTCCATTCAGGTTGAGGCTAAAGCTAAAAGATATCTTTCTGTTTTGTGATAAATCTATCGGGACACTGATACCGGAAGAAAATATATCATTGGTCATGATACCCGGATTGAATTCACTGGCTGTTCCGTTGGAGGTTAAAATAATTTTATCTTTGATCCCTTTCATATCGGTAATGCCTACGGAAAGAAAAGCATCTTTTAACATCAGGTCTTCCGGAGCAATGGGTAATGATTGAAAGTCGGGGTAATTAAACTCTCCTGAAACATTCAGTAAAGTATTATAAAGAATTACCACGTATATTCCGCGATATCGTTTCTCAGGCAATACTTTTCCGTTTATTTTCAGGTCTTCAGGTAAAAAATGAGCGTATTCGATTCTTGACTCCAGTTCTCCTTTTTGATTTTTTATTTTGTTTCTAAATGGTATAGAGATCACCGGGCCGCCGATGGTTTGAGCATTACCCCATTTAGAGCTGACTTCACTGATGGCATTATCCCGGATATTTTGCCGTTCTCTGATTAAGGAATCGAGCATACTGGAGGGAATAAGTAATACAAGAATGAGTATTCCTATTGTAATTATTTTCAGCATAACCGAGCCTTTTGCCCAATTATTGATTTTATCGAACCAGGATTGTTTTTCCATATTTTAAAAATTTTTAAAGTAATACGAATTTAAGGTGAATCTTATTAAGTTTATTTAATTATTTTTTGAAGTATCGTGTTTTATTTCAATGAATGAAATGAATAGTACATAACAGAAACACAGAAGTAATCCAAAACCGAGCGTCATTCCTATAGCATTTACTTTAGTAAGCATATATATAGAATCTTTAATTATCTGAACAGGCTGAAGGAATAGATCCCAACTGTTCCATCTTTCCACTCTTCCCAGATATACTCCAAATCCGGATAAGAGAAATAGCAGGCCCAAAGTAACATAGCAGTTGTAAGTGGATAAATACTTTTTAAGTACCTGATGAATCAGATAGGTAGAAATAACTCCACTTAATAAGCCTGTAAATGCAAACGAGAATACCATTAAGGCATCATACCACATAGGTATTCCCGGGCGATCCTTGAGATGAATCAGGTCTGTAATAATGTAAGAACTGTTGGGTAAAAATAACAGCCAGAAAAAGAACCAAAGCATCGAAATCAGGGTCGATTGTTTATTAAGCCTCAGGTAAAGCAAAGATGCAAAATACAAAGGCACTATGGCAAGGAACAGGTTCCATACTAAAAAACCGAAATAATAAGTATCGGTAATCAGGATTCTTGCCGCATATAATGAACAGGAGAAACCGGAAAGCAGATATAGGCTCTTTTTCCAGTTACTGATAGTATGGCTGATATAGTTCATAAGCGTTTAGTGATTTTTCGTTTTGCAATTATTTCATTCACTTCTTTGAATAAATCATTTTGATCTTCCATAGTTACATTAACCAGGTAGAAGTCTTTGGCATTTCTGATATTTTCCCATCGCCATTTCCACTGGCTGGTAGTAATGACCTCTCCATTATCAAACCACCAGGAAGTATAAAGGATGTCACTTCCTTTGACCAGTTTTCCTGAATAAACCGATACCCCAGCTATTATTTTTTCTTCAATATTTTTTAGTTCATATCCATCTCCAATCCAGCAAACCATAGGAGAGTGCTCTGCCGAATAAAATCCCTGTATAGGTTTAATGTAAATAAGCGAACGATCGTTTTTAAATTGGTAAACACCCGAAGCCAGTTTTTCCTTAGTATAACCGCTGATGGAATAACTATCAGATCCTGTATGGATTTGACTTTTACGTGGTATAAATGAAGTGCATAGCAGTGCTATAAAGCCTGCTATTATTACATAATGTATGCGGTTAAGTTTTCCATTAGTGATTGAACCATATTCTTTAGGTACACTAAACCTCATTATAAAAGCAGTAAAAAAGTAAAAAGGAAGAATAACATAGACGAATAAGCTGAGCAATCCGGAAAGGTCATGCATCAGGCTTTCAGGGCCGATATTAAAAATTACGAGTATCAGGATACGAATAAGATTGGAAAGAATATTCAGAAGTAAAATGAATGACAAGGCCAGAATTGTTAAATAAAGCGGTAGAGATTTATGGTGTTGTTTTTCAAAATAACTTAAAAAGAATATACCAATAATTACAGAGATTGCAATCATGTTAAGTCCCACACATCCGGGATCCACATGGAATTCCTTTCCGTTTAGCCAGATAGTATTACCGACTGCAGAAGAAACATTTCCTGTCCAAATCAATAATTGTGCAACTACTTCACTCAAGGCAAATCGAATGGATATGCCAAATGTTTTGGAAAGATAGAAAAACACCGGGCTTATGGTTATTAGTAAAACCGGGAGCAATATAGAAAGCCTTCCTGACAATGTTTCCAGAAACAGAAGGATGCCGAATAATGATGCCAGGAATATAAATGATTTTACCTGAAGAACTATAGAGAGTACCAGAAATAGCAGAAATGGCAACAGGTATCGCCTGGAATACTTTTCTTTTTCAACTTTGATAAGGAATGGAATTATTGCCATACCCAGGAAGGTAGTTGCATTGATAATAAAATATCCCTGCAATAAATACATAGCAATCCCTGAAAAGGAAAGGAGTAAAAGGATAAATAGTAGTTTATCCTTTCTCCACTCCATTGGTAATTCTATCGTTTTAAACATACTTAATGGTATTTCTTTTTTTTACCAGCAGATATCCTATTACAATTAGTGCAAGAATAATCATCATCCATTCTTCAGGCTCAGGTACAGCGCCGGATGATTTCATAGATGCATTATTTAAACTATTCTCAGTTTTCTTTATATCAAAGCGGTCATAATCTGCCTGTGTTTCCAATACTACCAGACTTGTTAGTGGAGAAACCACATAGGCTTCCTGAGCACGTTCAATCAGTGGTCCCTCCACGTAATTGTTGTCAAAATATTTTGAGCCTATATCTTTCAGCAAGCTGTTATAAGCATACAGTCTCATAATATGATCAGGTCCGGTGTTATCAGAAATCCCGGATTGTTTTTCAATTATCAGCCCTGATGGTTCAATCAATATAGTATGATCGTTTTCCAATACTGCTTTATATTTTTTGTCTTTTACCAGTTGATTCAGCTTTATCAGATTTCCATGATCGTAATTAAAGAAACGGAACTCTTTCAATGTCTTTAAGTAAGGAGTAAGGCCATTGTCCAGGGAATATAAGTTGATATTAATGTTGTTGTTAAGATAGTTTTTCAATTTCGAACTGAAGATGGATCCTTCGAGATCTTTGACATTGGGAGTCAGCATGGAGCCTTTGGTAATCAGCAATGCGTTTTTGCTGTTGATTTCAAATACAGGGAATAAACTGAATCTCAAAGCGGACAGTTTGTTAAATAGATCTTCAGAATTACTTGCATCCAGCTTTTTTAATCCGTTGTCATAAACATAGATGTCTTTTCCTTTGAAGATATTCATGACTTCTTCGAACTCTCCCATGTTCCATGCACAGTTCAGATCCAGGTAGATATTTTCAGGATGGAATGGCTGATATTTAAGTCCAGGCTCTTTAATGGTGTAGACATAGTCATTAAAGGAAAATGATTTTTCAGTAACAGGCATAGGACGGAAAGATATATTCCAATCTTCTTTGTAGATATGGTTGGCGGTAAATTCATTTTCTGAAATACTTTCGAATTGCGAAGGAATGGAAAGGCTTTCCACATCTCCTGTTAGTTTTATGTGTACCGTTTCCCGTGCATTATCTGCTGGTGGTCCGTCAAAATGTATGTTCTGATAAATAAGGGAGTTATTGTCAAATAGGAGAGGAGTAGTTACACCAATTTTAAATTTACGGTCTTCATGTGGAGTACAAGGAAACACCCGTACCGATACCATATTTCCTTCCTTCCATTGAATCAATGACGGATCTCTCGCTTCCACTCCAACGATGGTTTTATAGGCAGTATTGGCTTTTTGTTTACTGGTCAATAGGGCTTTCTCTTCCTTATCGCCAATCCATAAAGAAAGAGAAGTTACTACTGAACCTTCCGGTAAGTTAAAGGTAAAGATCGCTTCTTCCTGATTTCTCCACCTGTTTATACTTCCGTTGTTCTTAATAGTGATTATCTTTTCTGTGTAGGCAGCTCTTATTTCCGGATAAATCATCACATCAGTGATTATATTGGTACAACTTAACGAATGGCCGCTCCACAGTCTTTCTTCTGCTTCATGCCTTGAACCATACATGGACTCAAGTATTTTTATTTTGTCATTTACCTTTATTTTAGGGGCATCTGTAAACAAGCTTGCTGTATAGAGCAAGGGATCATGCTCTCTTTGTTCACCGAAGGATCCCAGGTTGGGAACCCGGAAAAAGGAAGAAGAAAAGTCAGGCGTTACATAGACCAGATCACTTTTTATTATTCGTTCTGAAATCCAGTCTGCGTCTATCTTCTGCGATACTTTTACCCAGGGAGGTAGTTGATCTTCCAGTCCGACGGATGATAGATTATAGTGTTTATTCAACTCATTGGCCAGTGTGTCCCATCTCCAGCTAAAGTAAATAATACAAGCAAGAGACAGGCCGATTCCCATGCTTAAACTTCTGAGTAGCTTCGAATTTTGACGTACATATTTTTTGATGGCAATGATGGAGTAAATAAACAACAATAATGGAATGAATAAATGAAGAGAGAAACCAAGAACGAAAAAAGCTACCAGGCCAATGGGATAATAAGGCATAAGATATAAGGCAAAGTATAGGCATACCATAAGACTTATACCCAGCGTGAAGAAAATCATATGCTTAACAAATTCAGAGAGCTGATTAAAAAATATCAGTGCAATTAAGGATACTCCCATAAGTAGTAATTGAATAGATAGCCACAATGTGGAAGTTTCAAATATGGGGAGAACCCGATTGAGTGAAAAGCAACTGATAAGACCTAATATCAGATGAAGTAAAGTGTATTCGATTTTATTTTTATAGAATTTGCTTTTAAAGTTTTTGATGGATGCCACCAAAAGAATTATAAAGTAGATAATGGCGAGTCCATAATTGACTACAAATATGCCGAAGTAATTTTCTTCATTTTCAGGAATGAATTCTCCGGCAACAAAGACCAGGAAGGAGAGAGTAATAAAAATCACTCCGGCCAGCCACAAAGGGTTTTCAGATATAATTGATTTGAATTTTTTCATAAAAGTTTATCTATTTATTGGCAACAAATAAGTCAATTCATATTTTTTGATTAATCGTAATAAGGTGCCAGTAGCAACATGTCATATAGATTTCTTTATTGACCTTATGCAACTAGTTTTTCAGTAACCCTTTCTGTCATCTCGACGATTAGGAGAGATCTTGGAAAGTTAAGATTACCTTCATCATTAATCATTCTTATAAGTAAAATCAATTCAACAACCTTGTTATTTGATGAACACTATTGTTTGAATTACTCAGATCTCTCCTAATCGTCGAGATGACAACTCACTTTATAATTTATAGTAAGTTGATCAGGTCTGTTCACAGTTATTATTTTAATCATTTAATTTTATAGCATTAATGTTCAACTGTTCATTTACCTGGTAATCATTATAGTTCCACGATTGCCAGCCCTGCTCTTTATACTTTTGTAAAAATTGCTTCTGTCTGTATAAAATCTGATAATTCATATTTTCCTGTTCCTGCACTTCCGTATAGCTCAATTTTTCTGAAGTGGGTGCAGGTTGATAATCCAGTAGTTCAGGCAATACTGTATCAGACAGTGAAAGCAGGTATCTTATATCCGGATTGGGTTTATAAGTGAGATTGTATTTAGCAATCAACAGATCCCAGTTGACAAAGCAGGAGAGGATTAGTATGGTATAAAAAGCCCATGAGTTTTTACGGAATAAGAACCAGTTGTTTTTGGTGTAAATGATTTTGATAAATGTGGTAAATAAACCAATAAATGTAAGCAACAGGTATACATAAACACCTATTCTTTTATATGTCAGGCTGTATTCCTGAATGTATATGGAGTTTTTAGCAATACAGGTAACAATGAGGAATGCATTCTGAATGATCCAGATATAGGTTAAAGCTTTTAATGCTTTGTTATCTTTGAAAAAGTTAAGAGAACCTTTAAAGTAATAAAGGATAATACCTATAGCCAGTAAAACAGAAACAATAAGTGTGTATATTCCCTGATGAATAAATTGAGAGTAAGTTACTCCCTGAGGCAGTTCTTTGGTGATAAACAAAAACTGTACGTCCAGCACATTTACAATCAGAAGCAGCAGATTCAATAATGACAGTAATACAATTCCGGAAAGATTTTCACTGGATATTTTTATTCGGTTTTCTTCCGAGAACAGGTAAGAGGAAGAGCTAAGATTGTCGGATGCCCTGAAGTCCAGGTTTCTTAAATAGTTTATCGATTTTGGATAAAAGAAACCGAGCAATACGATAGCTCCTCCTAATGTAAAAAATAACCAACCGATAGAAATGAAATCGAATTTCAAATTCTCTAAAAATTGTTGAAAAAGTGGGTTGGACGAACGGTAAAGGTTTAGAAACAGTATCAGCACCAGCACTGGAAGCACTGTAATCATTAATACAGAGCGAAGCGGGTAGAAGGAAGGTTGTAGTCTGGCTTTGGAGGTTATTTTTTCCTTCAATAATTCGAACCAGGAAGTGATATAACTAAAGACCGAGTAAAAGCCAGCAAAGATCAGGGAAGAGTCTGTAGCAACAGAAAAGCCGGCCATAAGGCTCAAAGAAACAATATTGGCTAGCATAGCGAGTTCACTTCCATACAACGCACAACAAATACCTGACAGCAAGGCTCCGGCAGAGGCAGCTATCCATGCATTGTTCATGAACAGTAGCGGTTTTCTGATGAGTGAAAATACCTGTAATACAATGGTAAATATCAGGAAGTTAATGCCAATGGATTGTTGATAAAACAACAAGCTGTATGTGGCTATCGAAACAAGTAAAAGCAGATCGTTCTTTTTCATATTGTATATTTTTATTTTAGAAAGTACTTTGTATTTCAAAGTTAATGGGTAAAAAAAATTATTTTTTATCCCTGGCTTTTATAAGCTCCTCCAGCGCGTCCAGATGTTCTTTGAAAGCTTTTTTGCCTTCTTTGGATGCCGCATAAGAGGTATTAGGTTTTTTACCGATAAATGATTTTCTCACGTCTATATATTTTATTTTTTCCAGCGCCGTCAAATGACTGGCCAGGTTACCATCTGTAACTTCCAGCGTTTCCTTGAGTGTGTTAAAGTCTACCCAGTCATTGACCATCAGGATAGACATTACACCCAATCGAATGCGGTTTTCAAATGCTTTATTTAAACTGGTAATTAAATTTTTCACTTCTCGTATTTAAAATACATAATGGTACCGTAAAGAATATGAAGGATACCAAATCCCAATGCCCAAAACAATAACCCATAACCCAGGTACAGCAAATTTATCAATCCCAGTATGATTTCCGAAACACCCAGGTAACGGATGTCATTAAGCGTATATTTACTTCCGTTTAATAAAGCCAGTCCGTAGAAGATAAGCATACTGGGAGCAACCAGACCCGGTGCATAATAGAGTAATGCCAGGCAGTAAAACCCTCCTGTAGCCAAAGGTAGGGCAATATTAGAGAGTAGCCTAAGAGTAGTTTTATCAAATATCTTTTGTCCTTTTTTACGTGCCTGCCTTGTGGTAAAGAAAATAGCAAAACTTATAGCTAGTATTAGTACGGTTGAGGCATCAGCAATAAAGAATAACAGAAACTCAAGACTCCTGTCCATATTCGGGTCGTAAGGGAAGTCCCATCTCATTTCCAGATACCACCATGCAGCGGCAGCACCAGCCAGCGCGAATATTCCTGCGAAAATACCCGAAAGCCCGCTGAGTGAAATAAACCGGCTGGATCGCTCCATCATAGAGCGAATTTCCTTAAGATCGTTTAAATGTTGCTGTGTGTCCTCCATTTAGTTTAAAGTACTTTGTGTTTCAAAGTTAATTTAAATAACGGAAAAGGCAACCAAATGTTGTAGATTTTTTTGTGAATTATTTATGAGGTGGTTTGGTAGTGAAAATTAAAGGTACATGATAAATCAATTCCCAAATTCCAAAAAACAAATTCCAAATAGTTTCAATTCTAACAATTTAATCCTGATAATTATTTACGACCCTATAATAAAATTGAAAAGGAAAATAAATGAAGTCACTAGAGAAAACAGTATCTCGATTATTACTTGCAGAAAGCTGTCCCCCTTGTGTGTGAAGGAGGACAGGGGGATGTGTTATCTTTTTGACCTTATCTTCGTTTTAGTTTTGAAATGTTCTATCCCCATAACCCTTTCCGCTACAGCATATGTCAGCTACCTGAGGCGGACAATTCACTAAAAAAACAAAATCATATCAGATTAAATAACAGCAGTAGTACCTACTTCATGAATGGAAAAGGTGATTTACAACTCACGGTTTGTGTAAACCTATTTTAGCACAATATTTTTTTAGCTTAAAATTTTGATATATCTAAAATTAAATTTAGATTAGTCTAAAATTTTAAAATTATGAAAACGCTAAGAGAAAAATTTCGAAAAGGAGGTAAGAAATTCCTCATCGGTTGGGCAGCCTGGTTTATTATTAAGTGGACAATTATCCTGACTATAGGAAAATCGATTTGGGAGCTTATTCCCTAAAAAAGTTAATGGGCAACAATTACCTCTTTTGTTGCCTTTATTATTCTTTAACATTGGGTCCTTTGATTATTCATGTTTCAGGTTCAAGGATTTCCATTTCATTTTATTATCATTGTGGTTTGGTTAAAAAAAACTATGATGACAATAAAGCAAGCTCTTTATAACAAGTGTGTTGAATATGTTAATGAAAGATTGTCTGCAACGCAAAAGGCTATTCAGGAGGCTCAGGCAGCAGCCAATGAAGAAACTAAAAGTAGTGTTGGAGATAAGTATGAAACCGGAAGAGCGATGCTGCAACTGGAAATAGAAAAGATGTCGGCACAATTGGCAGAGGGAATGAAGTTAAAACAAAGCCTGAGCAGGATAAATCCGGAAAAGGAAATGGAAACAGCAGAACTTGGCAGTCTTGTAGAAACTTCCGGTGGTATATTTTTTCTTTCTATAAGCCTGGGGCAAATTAAGCTGGACGATAAGACTTACTTCGTAATATCTCCGGCAACACCTATTGGCACTCAATTGCTGGGTTTAAAGAAAGGAGACTCCTTTACATTTAATAATAAATCAATAAGTATCTTATCAATATATTAAGGTTATTCAATTAAGCGGTTTATATCTTCTATTTTTCCAAACAAAACCAATATATCATTTTTCATAAGTTTCGTAGATGGAGTTACTACGCCGACTACTTCTTTTTTAACATGCTTGTTACCAATTAAATTGGTGTAAGTTATATTTCTTAAAATCGTCAGAATATTAATGTTGTATGTTTCTCTGAGTTTAACTTCAGCTACAGTTTTTCCGGCAAACCTTTCCGGCAGTTCTACTTCCACCATTGAATAAGTGCTGGAGATAGGAAATAAGTCGATGATGCCTTGGGCATTTAGACGAATCGCGAGCCTTTCTGCCGAATCCTGCTCGGGTTTTATAACTTCATCTACTCCAATGGCTTCAATAACTGTTTGATGCAGGTCATTAATCGCCCGGCCAATCAGTCTTTTTACTTTCAATTGCTTCATTAATGCAGTAGTAAGCACAGAGGCACCAAAGTCTTCTCCTATAGCCACAATCACGGCATCCGTATCTTTAAGCGGTAAGCTACTTACGGCATAAACATCTCCTGAATCGAGAGCTACTGTATGGGTTATTTTATCCTTATAAGAATTTACTTTGGCCATATCTTTATCTACTCCTATTACTTCATGCCCCAGGGACGTAAGCTGTATAGCAAGGGTAGAGCCGAAATTTCCCAGTCCTATAATTATGTATCTCATTACGTATGTTAATTTCTTTGAGTAAGTATTAATAATATAAAAACAAACCTAAATATCAAACAACCACTCAAGATAAGCTTTTCAATTTAGTTTTACCATCGGCCTCAATTTATATTGAGTAGTGATATTATAAGGTGATAGTACCAGTAATTATATAATGAAAACATTTTCTTCCGGATACTTATAATTTAAGGTACGTACTCTTTTAATAAGAGCTGAAAGGATTGTGAGTGTGCCAACTCTTCCGATAAACATAGTCATTATGATAACCAATTTACTGGATGTTGTTAGTGACTCAGTAATTCCAAGGCTCATACCGGCAGTACTAAAGGC
>DATCKK010000344.1:0-3097 GCA_036562325.1 Cytophagaceae bacterium
TAGGATATAATTACGGGTAAGCAGGGTTTCAATAATGGCGGCTCTTGTTGCAGGAGTACCAATACCGATATTTTTGAGGGCTTTGCGCTCTTCTTCGTTCTCAATTTCTTTCCCTGCGGTTTCCATAGCCGACAAAAGCCCGGCTTCGGTGTAAAGCACTGGCGGTTTGATCTGCTTTTCCAAAACGGCAGCTTCCTTTATGGCAAGTTCGTCGCCTTTATGCAATTCAGGTAATTCCTGCTCTGGCTCTTCGCCATCGTCTGTAAAACTTCCTTTGATGGAACGCCAACCCGCTTCCTGAATTTTACAGCCTTTTGCCGTAAAGTCGTAATGCAATACCTGTAACGATACATCGGTTATTTCTTTGACACAGGCTTGCGATATGGCTTCGAGCAACCGAAGCGCAATCATATTGTATATCTTGTTTTCGTCTGCGTTTAGTACCGACGGCACTTTATCTGTAATCAACAAACCGTGATGGTCCGTTACACGGAGGTCATTCACGATACGTTTGTTGAACCTTCCCCATTTAATTTTGGTAAGTGCTTGCTTGCAATCCTCACGGTTCTGCAATGCCCGCACAAGGTTTGGAATTTCTGCCCACATATCTTCAGGAATGTATTTGCTTCCGGTACGTGGGTACGTAATAAACTTCTTTTCGTACAGGCTTTGTGCGATATTAAGCGTTGCTTCAGCAGATAATTTCAGCCTTTTATTGGCTTCCTTTTGCAAGCCAGTCAGGTCGAAAAGCAAGGGCGGTTGTTCCGTAACACTTTTGGTTTCTACCGAAGTAATGGTTGACATTGCGCCACGCTGAATAGCCTTAAGGGTATCATCGGCAAGCTGCTTTTCGTCCCATTTGATTGCGGAAATACTTTTGAAACCAACCTGTGCTTTGTTGTGCGATAATTGTATCTGCCAGTATTTCTTTACCGTGAAATTCTTATTATCGAGGTAGCGTTTACATATCAAAGCCAGTGTGGGCGTTTGCACTCTTCCGAGCGAATAGATACCGTTGCCTGCGGCAATGCTCAATGCCTGTGTAGCATTGATGCCTACAAGCCAGTCGGCACGGCTTCTGCCTTGCGCTGCCTGATACAGTCCGTCAAATGCTGCCCCGTCTTTTAGGTTGTTGAAGCCTTGCTTTATTGCCTTTTCGGTAAGCGAACTTATCCAAAGGCGTTCAAAAGGTTTGTTGCATTTCAGGTATTCATAAATGTACCTGAAAATGAGTTCGCCCTCACGACCTGCATCGGTAGCAACGATGATGCTGTTGCTTTGCTTAAAAAGCTGCTCAATGACTTTCAGTTGCTTTAATGCGCCAGTATCGGCGGTGTACCCTTTGTCTTTTTTGACCTTGCGGACGGTCAATAAAAACGGGTTGGGCAATATCGGCAGGGATGCTTTATCAAATCCCGAAATGCCGTAATCTTCGGGCATTCCCAGTCCTATTAAATGACCGAATGCCCACGTAACAAAATAGCCGTTACCTGTCAGGTAGCCATCCTTTTTATCGGATGCTCCCACAAGTCCGGCTATTTCCCTTGCTACGTTTGGTTTTTCTGCAATGATTGTTTTCATACTGTATTACATTTTTCTGCCTTTGGATTTTGCAGGCTTGTTATCCTGTTGCTCCTGCTGCTTCTCGTTTTTCGGTCTTTGCTGCCCGGACTTCAAAGGCTCTTGGACGTTCTTGGTCGCTTCGTTGGTTTTACCCTCCGAATTGACGGCAGTTTGTGTTTTATGAGTTTCGGCTGGTTCTACCCGTGCTTTGTACTGACCGGGAAACTCAAAATTGGTCTTTCCGGTATCTTTGTCGAACGTGATATAACCCTTATACGGTTGGTCTTTTTTGTCTTTCAGTTCAACGTATATGGTTTGTCCGGCTTTGAACTTGTTGTACTGCTCATCATCCAGTTCTTTGCCCCTGAAAGTTCTTGGAGCTTCCTGCGGTTGGCTTTGCTGATTGCTTTGTTTGTTATTCTGTTGGTCCGTTTGCGCTTGCTGATTGGTGTTGCTTCTGTCAAACAGGAACTCAACGTATCGTTTGTCCGCATTGCATTGTACCGTTGCCGAAAACTCTGTTCCCTTAGTGGAAATCATACCCTCTAAATAGAGTGGTTTGCCCTCCATCAGCGTTTGCTTTTGTTCGTCATTCAGCTTTACGCCCTTAATTTCATCGGGAATTTTGATAAACTCCGTGCGCAGTGCAATCACATCATTGGTCAGCCTGTCAATGCTGATAATGGACGGCATCAGTTCGCCTGTTTTAGAATTTACCAAATTGACGACACGCCCCATATTACCCGTTTCGAGCAGGTTTTTCTTGTCTTCGTCCGTAAACTTGTGACCGAAAAACTCAAAGTGGAGGTTAGGTTCTCTTTTGATACCGTGTATTGCCACGATAACATTGCCGTCTTCCGCTTGCTGCAAAGACAAGCGGGCATCTGTGCGGAGGATGGAACCACCGAGGTTAATACCTATCGGTAAAAGTTCATTGGTTTTATAACCTCGTAACAAAGGGTCGAGCAGGTTTCTTTTTTCAAGATACTCTTTGCTTAATCCGAGGTTTTTCATTGTGTCCCAATCAATCTGCTCCGGCTTGTAGCGATATTCGCTTGTTTCCGTTGTTGTTTGTGCTGTTGCCATATTATTTTGATTTTCTTGTTTTTTATCCGGTTGGAGTTCTGCTTTCACTTCGTGTTCTTTCAGCACTTTTCGCCCTGTGGAGTGGGCTTATCTACGTGCTTTTGTAATTCCTCTGCTTTTTCAGCAGCAACCGAGGCAGGCACTTTGAAGAAAGTAAAGTTTGTAGGGTTCTTTAACTGGCTGAAAAAATTGGAAAAGAAGTTGGAAAAGAAATCACCGCTTTTATCCACACGCATAAACTGGTTTTGATTTTTCTTCGTGGGGTCAACGGTTTCCATTTTCCCGTTTTCGTCTATACTCTTTACTGCCTGGATTTTCATTTTCTCTTTATCCAGTACGAGTAAGATGTCCGAAAGCTGTTCGGGCATTTCCTGTTTATTAGTTGTTTCTTCGCTCATAATCTGAAAATTTCAAAATTTCACGATCGAATGTAAAGGAAGCCTTCACT
>DATCKK010000345.1:0-2497 GCA_036562325.1 Cytophagaceae bacterium
TAGGATATAATTACGGGTAAGCAGGGTTTCAATAATGGCGGCTCTTGTTGCAGGAGTACCAATACCGATATTTTTGAGGGCTTTGCGCTCTTCTTCGTTCTCAATTTCTTTCCCTGCGGTTTCCATAGCCGACAAAAGCCCAGCTTCGGTATAAAGTACAGGTGGTTTAGTTTTCTTTTCCAAAATAGTGGCTTGCTTTATTTTAAGTTCATCGCCATTTCTTAATTCAGGAAGATCCTGTACAGTTTCAGTATCGGCATCGAAGAAAGTGCCTTTAATATAACGCCAGCCTGCTTCCGTTATCTTACAGCCCTTCGCCGTGAAATCATAATGCAATGCCTGTAAACCTATATCGGTAATCTCTTTTATACAAACCCCTGAAAGTGCTTCGAGCAATCGAAAAGCAATCATGTCATAAATCGCATTTTCCTTTGCGTTCAGAGCTGATGGGATTTTCTCGGTAATCAATAAACCATGGTGGTCGGTAACCCGAAGGTCATTTACAATACGCTTATTGAAACGTCCCCATTTCATTTTTGAGGTGGCTTGTTTACAGCTTTCCCTGTCCTGCAAGGCTCTCACAAGGCCGGAGATCTCTGCCCACATATCTTCGGGAATGTATTTGCTTCCCGTGCGTGGATAAGTAATGAATTTCTTTTCGTACAAACCTTGGGCAATATTGAGGGTTTCTTCAGCAGAAAGATTAAGTTTCTTATTGGCTTCCTTTTGTAATCCCGTAAGGTCGAACAATAAAGGAGGTTGCTCTGTAATACTTTTACTCTCCACAGAAGTAACGGTAACGCTCTTAACTCTTTCAATAGATTTCAACGTATCTCCTGCCAACTTTTGGTCATCCCATTTGGTTTTGGAAAGACTATTGAAATCAATAAATTCTTTGTTATGCTGTAATTGTATTTGCCAATACTTCTTCACTTTAAAATCCCTGTTTTCGAGATAACGCTTACATATCAAAGCCAGCGTAGGTGTTTGAACTCTCCCAAGCGAATAGATGCCATTTCCTGCGGCAGTGCTTAACGCCTGGGTAGCATTAATACCGACGAGCCAATCGGCACGACTTCTTCCTTGTGCTGCCTTATACAGTCCGTCAAATTCTGACCCATCTTTTAATTTATCAAAACCCTGCTTAATGGCTTTTTCGGTAAGCGAGCTGATCCATAGACGTTCAAATGGCTTGTTGCATTTGAGGTATTCGTATATATAGCGAAATATCAATTCGCCCTCACGGCCTGCATCTGTTGCTACAATAATGCTATCGCTTTTATTGAATAGTTCTTTGATTACTTTCAGTTGCTTTAATGCACCGGCATCGGTAGTGTAAGCTTTGTCTTTTTTCACTTTACGAACTGTTAATAAAAAAGGGTTAGGCAGTATAGGTAAAACCGCTTTTTCAAATCCCGAAATGCCGTAATCTTCCGGCATTGCCAAGCCTACTAAATGTCCGAATGCCCACGTAACAAAATAGCCGTTGCCTGTGAGATAGCCATCCTTTTTATCGGATGCACCTACAAGTCCGGCTATTTCCCTTGCTACGCTCGGTTTTTCTGCAATAATTGTCTTCATACTTTATTACATTTTTCTGCCTTTTGATTTGGCAGGTATTTCGGGTTTTTCTTGTTCCTCCTGTTGCTTTTTATTTTTCGGAGCTTGCTGTCCTTTCTGTAGAGGTTCTTTAATCTTTTTGGTCGCTTCATTGGTTTTACCCTCCGAATTGACAGCGGTTTGAGTTTTGTGGGCTTCCGTAGGTTTTGCCTGTTCTTTGAGCTTGTCAGGGTTTTGGAAGGAAAAACCAGTTTTACCAGTTTCTTTGTTCAGTGTGATATACCCTTGGTATTTCTGACTTTTTTATCTATCAATCCATCTACATAAACAGTCTGACCTGCTTTGAACTTATTGTATTGTTCATCATCCAATTCTTTACCTCTAAAAGTCCTTGGTGCTTCCTGAGACTGATTTTGCTGACTTGTTTGGTTATTTTGCGACTGCTTGTTGCCCGATCTGTCAAACAGGAACTCTACATAACGTTTGTCTGCATTGAACTGTACTGTTGCCGAAAATTCTGTTCCTTTTTTAGAAATCATACCCTCTATTTGAAGCGGTTTACCCTCCATTAAAGTTTGTTTTTGAGTTTCATCAAGTTTTACTCCTTTTATTTCGTCAGGTATCTTAATGAAATCGGTTTTTAGGGCAACCAATTCATTTGTCAGTCTGTCCACACTAATGATTGATGGAATGGTTTCTCCTGTTTTCGGATTTGTCAGGTTGACTACACGCCCCATATTTCCGGTATTTAGCAAGTTATCCTTGTCATCTTGATTGAATTTATGTCCGAAAAATTCAAAGTTGAGGTTGGGCTCTTTACGGATACCGTGAATGGCAACCACAATCTGTCCGTCATCATTCGGCTGTAGCGACAAACGAGCATCCATACGGGTAACGGCTGTGCCGAGGTTCAGGCTCACAGGAACCAGTTCATTGG